>NZ_JASAUS010000249.1:0-7134 GCF_029953005.1 Bradyrhizobium sp. Mp27
CGGGCGTGGCGTTCGCGGTTGGAGGTGATGGGGTTGGCTTCGCAACCGAATCCTACGCCGCATCAGCGCTTTACCCCTCAGGCGCACTCTTACGAATAAGACGGGCTAGGCCAAGGACCAGGCTACGACGTAAGTCGACCATGCGTGCGGCGATCTTGCAGCGCACACAGCAATAATATACCCATCTCACCCGTACCTTCTGGAATATCCGGCCTGCCCCACCAAGTCATTGGGGCCTTCCGGGTCCGGCCCGTTTCACCACACATCGGGGACCTCTGATGGACGCAAAAGCAAGCAATAAGACCGCCACGCTGACGGTCGGAAACAAGAACTACGATCTCCCGATCCACAGCGGCAGCGTCGGGCCTGATGTCGTCGATATCGGCAAGCTCTACGCCCAGTCCGGGCTGTTCACCTACGATCCCGGCTTCACCTCGACCGCAAGCTGCGAGTCCAAGATTACCTATATCGATGGTGACGCCGGCGTGCTGGAATACCGCGGCTACCCGATCGAGCAGCTCGCCGAGAACGGCGACTTCCTCGAGACCTGCTATCTCCTGCTCTACGGGAACCTGCCGACCGCCGCGCAGAAGAAGGATTTCGACGACCGCGTGATCCATCACACGATGGTGCACGAGCAGATGGCCCGCTTCTTCCAGGGCTTCCGCCGCGATGCCCATCCGATGGCGGTGATGGTGGCTTCCGTCGGCGCGCTCGCCGCGTTCTACCACGACTCCACCGACATCAACGATCCGAAGCAGCGCATGATCGCTTCCATGCGCATGATCGCGAAGATCCCGACGCTGGCGGCGATGGCCTACAAGTACACGGTCGGCCAGCCCTTCGTGTATCCGAAGAACTCGCTCTCTTTCGCCGAGAACTTCCTGAACATGTGCTTCGCGGTGCCGTGTGAGGAGTACAAGATCAACCCGGTGCTGGCTGACGCGCTGGACAAGATCTTCATCCTGCACGCCGACCACGAGCAGAACGCCTCGACCTCGACGGTGCGCATCGCCGGCTCCTCCGGCGCCAACCCGTTCGCCTGCATCGCCGCCGGCATCGCCTGCCTCTGGGGCCCGGCGCATGGCGGCGCCAACGAAGCCGCGCTCGCGATGCTCGCCGAGATCGGCTCGGTCGACAAGATTCCGGAATTCATCGCCAAGGTGAAGGACAAGAACAGCGAAGTCCGCCTGATGGGCTTCGGCCACCGCGTCTACAAGAACTACGATCCGCGCGCCAAGATCATGCAGAAGATGTGTCATGCCGTTCTCAAGGAGACCGGCCATGGCGACGATCCGATGCTGAAGGTGGCGCTCGAGCTCGAGAAGATCGCGCTCAGCGACCAGTACTTCATCGACCGCAAGCTCTACCCGAACGTCGACTTCTATTCGGGCATCACGCTGAAGGCGATGGGCTTCCCGGTCTCGATGTTCACCGTGCTGTTCGCGGTCGCCCGCACCGTCGGCTGGATCAGCCAGTGGAGCGAGATGATTGAGGACCCGCAGCAGAAGATCGGCCGTCCGCGCCAACTCTACACCGGCGTCACCCGCCGCGACTACGTCGCGATCAAGGACCGCAAGTAAAATCGGCCATTACGACTTTCGAAACGGCGCCATCCTGCGATGGCGCCGTTTTTGTTTGCGGGCGACATTTGTAGGGCCCGTAGGGTGGGCAAAGCGAAGCGTGCCCACCACCTCTCCGCAAGCGAGACAAAAACGGTGGGCACGCTTCGCTTTGCCCACCCTACCGATACGGAGAATCCGATGCTGACCGGAAGCTGCCTCTGCGGAGGCGTTGCCTACGAGGTCGATGCGCCCCCGGGCACCATCATGCACTGCCATTGCCAGACCTGCCGCAAGACGCACGGATCGGCCTTCTCCACCGTCACCAACGTGCCGCGCGACCGCTTCCGCTGGACCAGGGGCGAAGACTTGCTGCGCGGCTTCGAATCCTCGCCCGGCAAAACCCGCTATTTCTGCTCGCAATGCGGATCGCACATCATCGCCTCGCGCGAGGGCAAGAACACGGTCCTGCTGCGGATGGGCTGCCTCGAAACACCGATCACAGAACGGCCCGAAATGCACATCTGGCGATCGGATTCCGCCAACTGGTACGACCCGAAGGCCGAATTACCAGAGTGGGCCGAAGGCACCGCACCAAAAGCCTGATCGGTTCCTCGCCTCATCTTGCTGCCACGCACAACAACAAGTCGACTCATCGCGTCCGCAATCGCTTGACAGTCGAAACGCTCCGCGCGCAAATTCTTACACTAAGTAAGAATGACGACAGGGATGGAAATGCCGGAGCAGCCGAGAAGTCGGCGGCAGACGCGCGCTGCCATTTTGACTCACTTGCTCCAGTCCGGCGGCTCGTTCCGGCCGCCGCTGGCCAAGGCCGTGCGCCTGTCCGAGGCAAGCCTGTCGCGCATCCTGTTTGACCTGAAAGCCGAAGGCCTGATCGAGGAAGTGCGGCGCCCTGCCCCCTATGTCGGCGGTCCGACAGGGCTCGTGTCGCTCGATGGCTCCGTGGCGCTCGCGGCCCTCGAGCTGACCGGCCAGTGGCTCAGCGTGGGCGTGGGCGGCATGTCGGGCGAAATGCACTACACCGAGCGTGTTCCGTTGCTGAAGAAGCCGACCGTCGAGACCGTCGGCCGGGTGTTCCGCGAAGCCCTCACCTTGCTGCGCGACTGGACGCGCCGCCGCCGCATCAGTCTCGCGCAGATCGGCATCACCATTCCCGGCCTCGGCCGCCTGAGCGCCGCGGGCAATCCGATCATTCCGTGCGACATCGAACGCATCGGCGACATGCTCGGCGGGATGTTTGCCGGCGTGCCGGTCGAGTTCACCAACTCGGTGGTCGCACACGCCACGTTTCACCGCTGCCGTACGCAGGACTATCCCTTCAGCGGCGCACATCTCTTCGTCTTCGTCGGCCAGGGCGTTGCCGGCGCCTGGATGGACGATCCGCTGGAGGCCGATGCCCCGCAGCCGGTTGAGCTCGGCCATATGGTGTTCAACGCCGACGGGCCGCGCTGCCGCTGCGGTCATCATGGCTGCGTCGAGGCCTACACGTCGCTTCCGGCCCTCGCCGAGCTCCTCGGCGTAACCGAGGCCGAATTGCTCCAGCTCGGCGGCGAATGGGTGAGCACGATCCCACGCTCGTCGCGAATGCGCCAGGAGTTGCGCCAGCGCCTGTTCCGGCTGGGCCTTTCGATCGGCAACACGCTGAACGTGAAGCCATGCAACGGCGTCGCGATCAGCGGCTGGCCGTCGCTTCTCTCCGAAGAGGATCGGAAGGCGGTGGTCGATGGGATCGACGCTTGCCTTCTCGGCGGGCGGAAACTGGCGCAGGTGTCGCTCGCCTTCGTGCCGCCCTCGAACGGCAACGATCCGCAAGCAGCTCTCGCCTTCGCCGCCTTTTGTCTCGCCAGCCGCGGCGGGATGCCCGCGGCTTCCACGGAGGCCGCCTGACATGCCCTGAGCCGCGTGGCTCAACGCGCCAAGAAAGTTCACACCGGGAGGAACTGCCATGCCGATCACGACAACAAGACGCCGTCTGCTCGCTGGATCTGCGGCCGCACTCGCACTACCGGCATTCGCCCGCGCGCAAGGCGCGGCCAAGCCGCGCCTCACCGCGATCTCGCAATGGTCCGCAGGCAGCGATGGCGCGGCGATCACCGCACTCGGCAAGAAATTCGAGGAGAAAGGCGGCGTTTGGCAGCACTCGCCCGTCCCCGGCTTCACCACCGAGATGATGAACAAGCTGCGCGCTCAGATCATCGCCGGCGATCCGCCGGCCTGTTCGCAGCTGAAGGGCCCCGAGATTGCGGCCTGGTCCAAGATCGCCCCGACCGTCGATCTCGACGCTCTCGTCGCGGCCGCCGGCTACGAAAAGGTTGTCGCTCCGGACCTCGCAAAATTGCACAAGCCGGGCGGCAAGTGGATTGCGCTGCCGTTGCAGATCTACAGCACCAACATGCTGTTTCTCTCCAAGCGCGCGATGGACAAGGCCAAGGCCGACAAGATTCCGGTCACCTGGGCCGACTTCAACGATCTCGCCGACAAGATGAAGGCGGGCGGCGTCACCTACCCCATCGCCAACGGCGGCACCCGCCCCGATGACGGGCAGAAATTCGAGGCCTCGTTGGCCGGCATCAGTCCCACGGCATACCGTGCGGCCATCATGATCTCGACAAGAAGGCCCTGGAGGGCCCCGAGATCAAGGCCGCCTTCGTCCAGGTCCGCAAGATCGCAAACTGGATGGACCCCAACGTCGGCGCGCAACCCTACGCCACCAATTTGAAGCGCTTCGTCGACGGCGACATGGGCATGATGATCATGGGCGGCTGGGCGCAGGGCGTGTTGCGCAACGCCGGTTTCAAGTTCGACGACTTCATGATCACGCCGGGCCCGAGCGACAATGGCAAGCCGGTCTTCCTGTTGAATGCTGACGCCTTCATCTTCTGGCAGCGCAAGGAGCCCGACCTCCAGGCCGGTCAGACGTTGATGGCCCAGCTCGTCATGGATCCGGCGATCCAGACCATGTACTCGCAGATCACGGGATCGATCCCGGTGCGCACCGATGTCGACCTCTCCGGCGAGGGCTGGTCGGACGGTCAACGGCGGACCGCAGCCGCGCTCAAGGACGCCGTCGCCAGCAATCAGGCCGTCCTGAGTCTTGCGCACAACATGGCGCAGGAAAACGGCCTCACCGCCGCGATGATCGACGTGCTCACGGAGTATGTGAAGAACAAGACGATCACGCCGGAGCAGGCGGTCACCCGCCTCGCCGAGGCCGTCGAGGGTTCACGTTGACCGACACAGTCTCCACAGCAACGCGGCCGGCGACGTCTGATCTCGTGCGCCGGCTGCCCGAATATCTGATGATTTGGGTGCCACTGCTGTTGTCGGCTGCGCATCTCATTTCGTTCTCGCTGTGGACGATCTGGATCTCGTTCACGCCCTCCACGCTTGTTCCTGTTACGGGCTGGGTGGGTTTACGCAACTACAACGCGGTCCTGGCATCGCGGAACTGGCAGATCGCCTTCGACAATCTGCTGCTGTTTGGCAGTGCTTTCGTGCTGCTGAGTTTGATCACCGGCCTTATGCTTGCGATCCTGCTCGATCAGCGCATTCGCGGCGAGAATGTGCTGCGATCCATCTTCCTGTATCCGCTTGCGGTCTCGTTCGTCGTCACCGGCACGGTCTGGAGCTGGCTACTCAATCCCGGCATCGGGATCCAGAAGCTCGTCCATGACCTCGGCTGGACCTCCTTCCGGTTCGACTGGCTGATCGACCGCGACATGGCGATCTGGACGATCGTGATTGCCGCGATCTGGCAATCCTCCGGCTTCGCCATGGCGCTCTTCCTCGCCGGCCTTCGCTCCGTCGATTCCGACATCATCAAGGCCGCCCAGATCGACGGCGCCGGACCGGTCCGAACCTATTGGCGGGTCATTCTGCCGACGCTCTGGCCGATCACCATCACCGTCGTCGTCGTCCAGTTGCAGTTCGCGATCTCGGCCTTCGATCTCGTCCGTGCGCTCACCAATGGCGGGCCGGGAATCGCGACCCAGCTGCCGGCCCTTGTCGTCTACGACCTCATGTTCCAGCGCAGCCAGCTCGGCCGGGGCGCCGCGGCGGCGGTGCTCATGCTGCTCATTCTCCTCGCGGTGCTGCTACCCTATGCGGCGTGGCGTTATGTCCAGCGAAGGCAGGCCACCCATGCGTGACCGCAGCTTCGCACCGAGCCGAATTCTGATCTATCTCGTCGTGACATTGTTTGCTGCGGCCTATCTCGCGCCACTCGTTGTTGTCGTCCTGAACTCTCTCCGCACCAACGAGGAGATCGCGCAGGGTTCGATGATCGGCTGGCCGCAACATTTGGCCTGGAGCAACTACGCCAAGGCCTGGAGCGGTTTCTGCGTCGCCGAGACCTGCGCCGGCATCCGGCCGTACATGCTGAACTCCGCGCTCGTCACCATCCCGGCGACGATTTTGTCGACCCTGCTCGGCGCTGTCGCCGGTTACGCCGTGTCGCTCTGGCGCTTTCGCGGCGATAACTGGATCTACGGCATCGTGACCCTCGGCCTCTTCCTTCCCCAGCAGATGCGCCTGCTTCCCTGGACCATCGTGCTGCGGGACACCGGTCTCATCAACACGCTGACGGGCCTCGTGCTGATTCACACGATCCAGGGGCTGTCCTTCACCACGCTGTTCTGCCGAAACTACTATGTCGCCATTCCACACGAGTTGATCAGGGCCGCACGCATCGATGGCGCCGGGTTCTTTCGTATTTTCTGGCGCATTATCCTGCCGCTCTCGGCTCCTATTCTGATCGTCACCGTGATCTGGCAGTTCACGCATATCTGGAACGAGTTCCTCTATGGCGTGACATTCACCACCGGCCAGCAGCAGCCCGTCACGGCCGCACTCATCGCGCTCTCTGCCGCAATTGCGGACATTCCGCAGCATGGCGTGCAGAGCGCCGCGGTGATCATCGCAGCGCTGCCCACTTTGCTGATCTATCTCCTCGGCGGACGGTACTTCGTGCGCGGCCTGACCGCCGGCGCAGTGAAATGATGGGGTCGTCATGGCAGCACTGAGCATTCGCACCCTGTCCAAGCGCTACGCCAATCTGGAGGTGCTGAAGGGCATCAACCTCGACATCGAGAGCGGCGAGTTCACCGTGCTGGTCGGGCCATCCGGCTGCGGCAAGTCGACCCTGCTCAACATCGTCGCCGGGCTCGATCGTCCGAGTGACGGAACGATCGAGATCGGCGGACGCGTCGTCAACGACGTCCCGCCCAAGGATCGCGACATCGCCATGGTGTTCCAGTCCTACGCGCTCTATCCGTCGATGACGGTGCGCCAGAACATCACCTTCGGCATGGAATGCCGTCACGTTCCGAAGGCGGAGCAGGAGAAGGCGCTGGCGAATGTGGCGCGCCTCCTCCAGATCGAGCCCCTGCTCGGCCGCAAGCCGTCGCAGCTGTCCGGCGGGCAACGCCAGCGCGTGGCGATGGCCCCGCGGGTCACTTCAAATTCCTCCGGGTGTGGTCAGTCAAATTCCTCCACCCGCGAGGCAGGACAAGGGACTGTTAGTTTGAGTTTGTTTCCCGGGCAAGAGCTTCAG
>NZ_JASAUS010000250.1:0-6961 GCF_029953005.1 Bradyrhizobium sp. Mp27
CTTGATGTCTGTCTTGATGCATGGAACGAGCGTCCCTCGCGTTGTCAAATCCACGCGCGAGTCTCGCTCATCCCGTCCACCTAAACGAGGTGGGGTCGTCGTACCGCTATCGAAAGACCGAGCGCCTCAGCGCCGTTCTTGACGCCGATCCTGGCAGCGTTCTGCTCATCGGACATCGCGTAGCCCTCATTCGCCAAAGCTGCGCGCGTCTCAAACTGGAATGCTATCTTGATTTTGATGGTCCCATTGATCGGCTACGCGTCGGCATCTGCCTCGATAGCCTACAACGACTGCGATCACGCACGGGAACCGCGAACATCTTCAAGACTATCATAATTGATGAATCCGAGCAGGTTCTCTCGCATTTTCTTTCACAAACCATGGACTCGGAGGGTCGAGATCGCGAAGCGATATTCATCCTATTCAAGATGCTCATACAGCGTGCAAAGCGCGTGATCGCTCTCGACGCCGATTTAAGCTGGCTGACGTTCGAAACGCTAACAAAAATGAGGAATGAACGACCAGCTCATTCCCCTCCTCCCGCTGCACCGCGCTTAACCCACATCATCCTCAATGACCATCCTGTCGACAAAACAATCGCGATATTCCAATCGGAAAGTCATCTCCTTGCTGATCTCAAGCAAGCCATCGACAACAAGAAACGCGTCTTTGTTACCTCCAACTCTAAGCGGCGCATCGACAACCTGAACGCCGCCATCGCTGCTGACTTTGAGGGAACAGTACGCGGTCTCTTGATTACAAGCGCTACAAAAGACGACCCGCCCGTTAAAGCATTCATCGAAACCCCCAGCAAACAGGCTCTTCGGTACAGCGTGATTCTCACGTCACCTTCGCTGGGTACTGGCGTGGACATTGCATTCCCAGATGACGCGCAGGAGATTGATGTCGTGTACGGCTTTTTCGACGCGTTGATCACGACGCATTTTGATTGCGATCAACAGCTAGCCCGTGTTCGCCATCCAGGCGCTGTCAAAGTCTGGATCAGTCCGCGGAGGTTCAATTTCGACACCGCCGTAGATGTCATCAGGAAGGATATTCAGGTCAGCAATTCGTACAAAAACTTGCTGGTGGGATACGACGCCCTCGGACGACCCACCTATCTCGACGACGATCCGCTTCTCGATATGGCGATCGCTGATCGTGTCGCAGCAACGAGCTTCGAAGAACAATCTAAAAAAGCATTTTCTCGATCTTAAACGGCATCAGGGATACACCGTCGAATTGATCGATCCAGACGAAACGTTGAACCAAACAGGACGCGATCTGGCGAAGTTGGGCGAACGTCTCATCAAATCTAAGCGTATGAACGCCCTGCTCCATGCGCGACCGCTTACCTTTCAGGAATTCCAAGAAATCGACGGTCGGCTGTCGGAAAACGAAAAAGTCACAGTCGCGGAGGAGTGGTCGCGAGAACGAATGTGGTTTGAACTTTTCTACCGCCGACCGCTAACCAGATCGCTGATGAAACTAGACAACAATGGCAAGTACCGCCAATCAGTGCTTCGGTTTGAGAACCTTCAAGCATTCGCAAAGAGGACCCACGAAATCGCTGGAATGACTGGCGATTTGCGTTCCAAGCTGGATATTAGCGGTGCTGCAAAACTCGATAAGCGATTCCGTTTCCTAAAGACCTCGCAGGAAGTTACCCGCGCTATCTTCAATCTGTTGCACCAGACGCCACTGATGAAAGACGGCAACTGGACGCCGACAACCCTGACCAGTGACGACCTGAAGCCGTTCTCAGCCGCGATATTGAAGCAGAAAGCCATCGTCGAAAACCTCCTCGACTTCGAGGTCCGCGCCGACGTGCGCTCGAAGCCGATGACCCAGTTAAATCAGCTGCTCAAGCTGGTCGGTTTGAATTGCAAGCCGCTTAAAAAGCAGAAAATTCAGGGCAAGATCGTCTACCGCTACCAGTTCGATAGCGCAGCTTACAAACGAATGACCGCACTCGTGGAAAAGCGGGCGACGACCAATGCTTGGCGGTCGGTCTACGAAATGCACGGCTGGGATCAACAGGAATTGCCGGAAGAGCTGCAAGACAACACCTCCCACAAAAGCTGACATCCATTCCAGCGGCTCGCCTTCGCGAGCCGCCTCACGCAGTGAGGCGACCATCAGACAATGGCATATGATTCTGGTTGGATTTGATCCAACGTATTGCAAACTCCCTTAAGCTGCAAAGCTGCCATAGCCACGATCGGGGATCTGTCGCGTCCGCATCGGTCCACAGCAACTCAGCGCAATTCTGCAGCAAATATCGTCGGCTGTATTGCCGCGATTCATAAATAGACCGACTGGATGGCATCGCTATCCGTCGTATTTCAAAACCAAACGGATTATAAACATGGCTGTAACAGACGACGAGTTCCTATTCGATATTCAGTTTGCGGCACTGTTTCATGGCGACGAAAAGGTTCGTAGATCAGCCATGGAACTGCATTGGCACTTGCTCGACTTCAAGCGGGCTAGGGAGAAAAAGAGGATTGAAGATGCACAAAACAAAAGTCTTGAGCTTCAGAATTGATCCAGAGCGCCTGAGCGATCTGCTACGACACGTCCCATCCCGATATCGAACGGTCTCGAACCTGATCCGCCATGGTATCGACCGCGTCATCGCACGCCCAGAGCCGTGGCAGCCATGAATATCGATCACAGCCGCATTGTCCGCCTTCTGTCGAATGCCAGAAAAGTCAACGCGATTACCGTCAACCCTTCGGACAACGATCAGGTTCGTCAAGCAGCTATTCGAAAGCTAACAGACGAGGTCCTACGAAAATCACACGATCATGCGATTCTTGTCGCTTGGACCCCTCTCTGAACGGAACGCGGTCGTCAGCGGCTGTTCTCCGCACAATGACGGCAGTCCTGCGCTCAATGAGCAACACACCAATGGAGATGCCACTCTTGTCGAGTGGAAGGTGCAGCGGATTATGATCCGCTGCACTTCGATGACGCTGCACTAGGCACTACTTTCGGTCATAGAGTCTCCGGATTGCACGGCGACGGAGCCGACGGTAACGCTGCTTAGATACACCGAGCGCGCGTGCTTCTTCTTCGTAGAGTTCTCCGCGAATGAGACGGCGCATCATTGATTCGAACCCCCAATTGTCCTTGACCCAGTTTGGCAAGCGGGCTTGCCGTCTGGCGGCTTGGTGACCAGGTAAGTTCAAAGTGCGGGGGTGGAAACGAGTTGCGGTCATTATCGGGCACTCCTCTTCTTCGTCGCAAGCGGACTATTGTCGTTGTTTGCCAGTCTTGGTGATCGCCTGATCGGATTTACGTGCTGTGGTGGAGTGTTATTGAACACGACAAACGCGTTTCGGCACGAATAGCGGTCGAATATCATTCGAATTTCAGCACTGAGGTTTGGTTCTTTAGGCAAGTAACTCATTCTATTCCTCTTATAATCAAAACCGGCACGAAGGGATTTCGGGGCGCGTTTGATTTCCAGATGATGCCACGGGCAGCGTTTTTATCCCATTTCGCGGTTTTCGTGCATTTTCCAATGATAAGACAGTTGGCACTCAGACAACTCTGGACTATCTTTCGTAATCACGCGCTTGAACGATTTCGAATGATAAGATCAGACGATGCCTGCTTTTCTCAGACACTTCATGTTCAAGCATCCGCTGTTCCGTAAACGGGAGAGCGACACGGGCGTTCATTGGGAAAGCAGCATCTATTATCTTTGGTGGGAATTCCTCCGTCGCCATGAGGGGTACCGCAAAACCTGCGAGCGCGACGGCAATGGGCAGTACAGCCGAGCTGTACGAGGATTTCGGCGACGTGCATGCGGTGGACTTCAAGACTTGGTGGACGACGGGAGATCGTGGCGCTCGATTGTTTGCCGAACCCGCGGTCACAAGCAGCGTGATCCCGCTCCTGCCATCCGACATATCGGCAATTCAGGACAGTTGGGAAAACGGATCACAACTTGTCATTGCAATCCCGCTAACATTCTCAAAGCGAGCAATATTGAGCCACGTAAAGACAATCCTGCAAAAGCGGCACAAGAGGGGACGCGGGCAACGAGTGATGAAGGATTCGAAAGCAGAATATCCCGTCTCAGCCCAATTCCGCGTCTCATCACTCAAGACGGACCTTGAAGCATACGACTTGCGGCTGCGTGAACCTGATCTGAAGCTGTGGCAGATTGCGCAGCGGCTTCGATTTTCAGCCAAGCTGAGCGAAAACGATATCAACGTTGCTGAGAAGAAAGCCGCGATGTCAGTCGCCGCTTTCCGTAAGCTTGCCCATGCGAAGCGTGTGATTGACGCGGTTGCAAAAGGTCGCTTTCCAGTACCATAGCTGAATACGGAGGCTGCGTTCCTTGACGCTCTCAGAATTCGAGATCAAACTCTGCGAGAAGATGGTTGCCGAATTCGTCCAGAGGCGACGACCACGACCGCACGTCCGCCACCAAGTCGACCTGACATTCCGTATCGATGACCAGAGTGTCGAGATTTACGAGGTCCGCCCCCATTGGAAGGATGCAAGCAGGAAGATCGAGAATCCCATCGCCAAAGCGACGTACAACAAGAGCGCTCGCAATTGGAAGGTCTTCTGGCAACGAGCGGACCTCAAGTGGCACGGCTACGAGCCAAATCTGACGGTGCCGTCAATTGAAGCCTTCTTGGATGTTGTAGAGAAGGACGAACATGCCTGCTTCTTCGGCTAGAACTGCTGGCGTCTCAATGAACGAAGCGACGTTCGTAGTCGTACAATCGGAAGCCGTACTTCGCGGCATTGGCTCGCGACTTGTCGTCCAAGTGACTCATAGAGTCGGGATTACACATCGATGCCGCGCGCTCAAATTCCTCTGGCTGACAGTCCTCGACTATGACGCAATTCTCGTCCGTCGCCTTCTCTGCCAACGGCACAACGAACGCGAAAACGAAGTGAGACCCCAGGGTTCTCTTGGTATTCGATCGTTTTTCGAACCCGTATTGTAGGTAGGATTTTACCACCTCCCTCGCGTTCTCAGAACAGAATTTCGAGGATGGCAACGCATGCTTTGTTCGTACCCATTCCTCCACGATATCCATGTCAAAGGCTTTCGCCTTCTCGATTGAAGCGGTCACAAACGATCCAATATCGATTGGATGATCGTCGCTGGAAAGCGGAACGCTTTCGGCGCATGCAGCCGCCATCGCGTCAACTGCTCGATCAATGTCCGTGCGGTTGAATTTAAACACTTCCTCAACGTCGCCAATTCGATAGACACCGAAATAGCGCGGATACGTCCAAAGCTCATCCCAACTCGACGCTACGTTTGGCGAGGAGTGAAAAAGATGGGATTTGACGCAATCAGCGAGAAGCCTAGGCAGGTCAGTATTATCGATTGAGAATCCGATAGCAGACGTCATGACGTGACCCTTTTGAACATTTGACAAAGGCAGCCCTCATCAAATGCTCTGGGAATGCCGTGTATGACTATTTATCCTGCGAGGCACCGAACCTCGTATTTGTCGCCGATGCCTTCCAAACCATCTGGCATGGTCGCTGGCTGTACTTTCCGCGTCCTCAAGGCATTCCGACCCGCCAAAAGGCAACCATACCAGCGACCATTCAGTTGCCTGCCTGCCCCGGTCCTTTGACCAATCCCCGCCTGCGTGTATTGTTTCGATGTTTGTCACTTGAAGTGGCTTTCGACATTTCGTAGGCGCACAATGCCAAGTGTTATTGTTTGGGACTTAGAAACGGTGCCCGATTTGTCTGGCTTCGCTAAAGCGAACGGACTCAGCGATAAGACCGCTCAGGAAGTTCGGGATGCCATAGGCGACAAATTTCCGAAGCACATCTATCATTCAATCGTCTGCATCGGGGCAGTTGTTGCTCACCTCGAAGGTGATCATTGGACGGTTGATGCCATCGGCGCTCCGCACGTTGGCGACCGCACTGAACCCGAATTGATTGCTGCGTTCGTAGACAGGATTGCTCAACTACGACCTCAGCTTGTTACCTTCAATGGCAGTAGCTTCGATCTTCCTGTCTTACGATATCGCGCCATGGTGCATGGTATCGCCGCGCCAGGCTTATCCAGCCGCGCCTATTTTAAGCGATACAGCACCGATGCTCTTGACTTATGCGACGAACTGTCCTCGTTCAGTTCCGGAGCGAAAGTGAAGCTTGACGAACTGAGCAAAATACTCGGCTTTCCCGGAAAGCCAGATGAAATTCATGGCGGCGAAGTTGAGCAGTATTTTCGAGCAGGACGAATCAAGGAAATCGCTGACTATTGCGAAACTGACGTCGTCAATACCTACCGCGTCTGGCTGAGATACGAGTTGTTTTGCGGAAGGCTCTCTAGGTCCTCGTATGAGGCAAGCGAAATCTCGCTTGCAACCTTTTTGGCGGCTCGCCCGAGGCTTGAGTCCACTGCGGAAAGCAACGAGCTGCCGAAAGCCGTTTGATCGTATTGCACAGCCGAGCAACATTCGATGAAACTTCACTGGCAAGTGACCGACGCGGATATTCAGCGTGTGAGGCGACTTATCGAACAGCAAAAGGGCAACGCTTTTGTTAAAGCTCGTCTCGAACGGAACTGTGCAGCCGTCAAGGAACCGATTGGACGAGCACGATTCTGGCAGCAAATGGTGTGTATGCGGCTAACCTCGCAGCAAAACTCCAGCCCAAATGGTCCGGTTGCTCGGTTCTCCCGTCAGCAGCCATTTCTTTTGGGATACGACATCATTAGCAAGAGCAATGACAGGGAAGGTCTTATCACTAGCCCGTCCTATTCGTGAGAGTGCGGCTGTTGGGCCCGATTGATGCGGCCGCACATCTTGTCTGACGAGGCGCACAGGATTGCCTTCGGCTTTTCGCCGTAAACGGTACGAGAGGCCCACGGAGCCACGGACTTGGTGCGGACGGCCTACGCACCGCGCTTGAAGCGTATAGGCATCCAGAACTGCCGGAGGGCCTCGACGGTTGCTGG
>NZ_JASAUS010000251.1:0-6942 GCF_029953005.1 Bradyrhizobium sp. Mp27
GTTTCGAGAATGCGCAAGTATCCGAGCCGAGCGACCTCATCGAGCAGGAACAAGGTGCGGCCGGTCACTTCGCCATTGCGATTGTAGATGGCGTTGAGCAGCGAGCCGATGACGACACGGGCGAGGCCGGCATGATTCTCCAGCGTCTTCAGGTCGAGATTGATGAAGACGTCGGTCCGGCCCTCCGCGAGCTCGGCCGTCGTGAAGCTCGAGCCGGACACCAGCGCAGCATAGTTGGCATAGGAGAGCCAGTGGGTTTCCTTCACGGCGTTGGCGTAGACGCCGCTAAAAGTCTCCGGCGTCATGGCGATGAAGGGCGCGACATTCTCTTTCACGAAGCCGGACTCCGAATTGTCGTAAATCGTCTGAAGCCGCTGGCGCAGCTTCGGCTCCGGCTCGGACAGGTTGGCGCGGACTTGGCGGAGGTGCTGATCCTTCTTTTCCGTATGACCGGACAGGCAGACATCGCCGATCAGGGCCGTCAGCAGTTGCAGCGCCGAGGCGCGAAAGAAGTCATCCCGCGCCGAGCCCTGGCGCGGATTATCGGTCATGATCCAGGACGCGACGGCGGCAATATCCTCCTCCTTGGTCGCGCCGTGCTGGCCGATCCAGTCGAGCACGTTGAAGCCGACGCCTGAGGAGCGCGGGTCGAGTACGAAGACCTGGCGACCCGCCCCGTGCCGGTGTCCGGTCACCATGGGCGCGACCTCGTAGGAGGGGTCGAGAACGACCAACCCGCCGCCCCATTTGAGCGCCGTCGGCACCGTGACAGAGGTCGTCTTGAAGCCGCCGGAACCGGCGAACACGATGCCGTGCGACGAGCCGAAGGACGCATCGAAACAGAGCAAAGGAGACTTGCCGCCGGCGCCCCATGTCTCGGCGTCATCGGCGCGGAAGGAGCGATCCGTAACCGCATCCCGATCGACGCGATAGCGCTCCCCGACCACGATGCCGCCTGTCTCCGGGAACAGCCGCGCAGCCTCGGTCATCACCATCCAGTCGGACTCGCCATGGATGGCTCGCCGGCCGCGGATGCGACGCGGGGCAGCGGCCGCGAAGGCGGCGTTGCCTTTTATAGCCACACGCAACCCGAACACGGCCACGAGCGCAGCGATTGTCGCCCCGATGATGGTCGAGGGATCGGCATAGGCGAGAAGGCGGTCTCCAGCGAGCAGGGCATTGGCGAAGGAATGGGGGCGCGCGATCTCGCGCGAGACGGCGATCGCGACCACCAGCAGGCCGCCGAACACGACGCTCCAGCCGGCCGAGCGGATCGCCGTCGCACCGGCCGCCGCGAGCAGGAAGACCACGCCGATCGCCGCGGCGACCACGTAGGGCAGGGCGATGCCGACCCGGCCGAGCACCAGGCGCGCGTTCGGGGTTGTCCCGAACTTCGAAAGCCAGGCTTCGATGCCGGTGAGGACAAGGCATAAGCTCGCCATCAGCACGGCCGGCACGATCGCCAGGGCGATCTTATTTGCTCTCATGACCGAACGCCTTCGCGCCGATCGCCATGAGGCGCTCGCGTTCCACCTCGCTGCCGCGGAGACGGTCGGCGGCGTCGATCAGCAGACCCAGCAGCAACGCACGCTTCTCGTAGCGCAGCCCGGCCTTGGCGATGAGGCCGCCCAGCTCGATCTTCTCCCGCGTGTCCTTCTTGCGGGCGTGAGTTGAATCGGAGCGGCGCATGCGTTCAGCCCTGTTCAGCCACGCCCGAAGACGCGCCAGACGCGACGGCCGCGGCCGCCTTCGCTGTTGGGCTTCCGCCCTTGCGAAACCGGCCGGCGATCTCCTCGAACGCCGACAGCAGCGCGCCTTCGTCGATCTCGATCTCGCCCATCCCGGCTCTCAGCGCGATGCGGCCGATGCGCTCGGCTTCCCGCGTTTCAGCCTGCTTCAGCTGGTCCTGGAGCCGAGCGATTTCGTCCCTGATCTGCCGCGAGGGTTTTTTCATTCCGGAAGAACCTTTCCTGTCATTTTGGCGCGAAGCGCGGACAGGAAAGCCGGGCTGAGCGCGAAGCGCGACCCGGGTAATTAACGGGGTCGGCGGAGCCGACGCTTTGGAAGATCATCCCGCCGTTCCGAAGGAGCGGCTTCCAAGGGCGCAGTAATACGTCGCTTGAGGCGACGTCCTGCTTCCCAACCCGAATGGGGCGGCCGATCTCGACGAACAGCATGTTCGTTCGTCTCGGGGATCACTCCAGCCGTGGCCATCACCCATTTCACGCCCCAGCTCATCGGACGCGGCGATGGCCGCAGCGCCGTGCTGGCCGCCGCCTACCGGCATTGCGCGAAGATGGAGTTCGAGGCCGAGGGCCGTACTGTCGACTATTCCAACAAGCGGGGGATGATCCACGAGGAATTCCAGGTGCCGGCCGACGCGCCCGCTTGGCTTCGGACGATGATCGCCGATCGCTCCGTTGCCGGCGCGTCGGAGGCCTTTTGGAACAAGGTCGAAGCCTTCGAGAAGCGAGCGGATGCGCAGTTCGCCAAGGAGTTTATCATCGCGCTGCCCGTCGAGCTGACGAGCGAGCAGAACATCGCGCTGATGCGCCAGTTCGTGGTCGAGCAGGTACTATCCCGAGGGCAGGTTGCGGACTGGGTCTATCACGACGAGCCAGGCAATCCGCATGTCCACATGATGACGACGCTGCGGCCTCTCACCGAGGACGGATTCGGGCCGAAGCGGGTCCCGGTCATCGGCGAGGATGGGCAGCCGCTGCGCATGAAATCCGGCAAGATCGCCTATCGGCTTTGGGCGGGCGAGAAACAAGAGTTCCTCGAGCAGCGCAACGGCTGGCTCGACCTGCAGAACCAGCATCTCGCCCTGAACGGCCACGAGATTCGGGTCGATGGTCGGTCCTACGCCGAGCGCGGGATCGACGTCGTGCCGACCACCCATATCGGCGTCGCGGCCAAGGCCATCCAGCGCCGGGCGGAGCGCGAGGGTCGCGATCCGAACCTCGAACGGCTGCGCGTGTTCGAGGAGAACCGGGCCGAGACGCTGAGGCGGATCCAGCGCCGTCCGGAGATCGTGCTCGACATGATCTCGCGGGAGAAGAGCGTTTTTGACGAACGAGATGTCGGCAAGCTCCTGCATCGCTATGTCGATGATGCCGAGACTTTCCAGCGCTTGATGGCACGGGTGCTGCAGAGCCCCGATGCGCTGCGGCTGGAAGGCGAGTCCGTCGACTTCGCGACGGGTGCACGGGCGCCGGCAAAATACACGACGCGTGACCTGATCCGGCTCGAAGCGGAGATGGCGCGGCGCGCGGTCCATCTGTCGGGCAGCACGGCTTTCACGGTCAAGACGCAGGTGATTACCGCGGTGTCCGCGGGCCACACCAACCTCTCGGCCGAGCAGCGCTCCGCCATCGATCACATGGCGTCCGGAGAAAGGATCGCGGCGGTTGTCGGCCGTGCAGGCGCAGGCAAGACCACGCTGATGCGGGCCGCGCGCCAGGTGTGGGAAACCGCCGGTTATCGCGTCGTCGGCGGCGCCCTGGCGGGCAAGGCGGCCGAGGGATTGGAGAAAGAGGCGGGCATCGAATCCCGCACGCTCGCCTCCTGGGAATTGCGCTGGAAAAGCGGTCGCGACGGCCTCGACGACAGAACGGTTTTTGTCCTGGACGAAGCCGGCATGGTCGCCTCGCGGCAGATGGCGCTGTTCGTCGAAACAGCATCAAAGGCGGGAGCCAAGCTCGTCCTGGTCGGCGATCCGGAACAGCTGCAGCCGATCGAAGCCGGCGCGGCGTTTCGCGCGATCGTCGAACGCATCGGCTACGCCGAACTCGAGACGATCTATCGCCAGCGCCAGCAATGGATGCGCGACGCCTCGCTCGATCTTGCCCGTGGCCGGACGGCGCAGGCTCTGTCTGCCTATCGCCAGCAGGGACGTGTGTTTGGCTCGGAGCTGAAGGCGCAGGCGATTGACAATCTCATCGCCGATTGGAACCGGGACTACGATCCATCCAAGTCGACCTTGATCCTCGCGCATCTGCGCCGCGACATCCGCGCGCTGAACGAGATGGCGCGGGCCAAGCTCGTCGAGCGCGGTCTCCTCGAACAGGGACATGCCTTCCGGACCGAGGACGGCGAGCGCCGATTTGCGCCCGGCGACCAGATCGTCTTCCTGAAGAACGAGGGCTCGCTCGGGGTCAAGAACGGCATGATCGGCAAAGTTGTGGAAGCCGGGACTGCGCGCCTGGTCGCCGAGATCGGGGAGGGCGAGTGCCGCTGCCGCGTCGAGGTCGATCAGCGCTTCTATCGCAACATCGACCACGGCTATGCGACGACGGTGCACAAGGCGCAAGGAGCCACCGTCGACCGGGTCAAGGTGCTGGCAACGCTGTCCCTGGACAAACACCTCGCCTATGTCGCGCTGACCCGCCATCGCGAGGATGTCGCGCTCTATTACGGCCGGCGTTCGTTCCAGAAAGCTGGCGGCCTGATCCCGATCCTGTCGCAGCGCCGGGCCAAGGAGACCACGCTCGATTACGAACGCGGCGCCCTCTATCGCGCTGCGCTGCGCTTTGCCGCAAACCGTGGACTGCACGTCGTTCGGGTGGCGCGCACGCTCGTGAACGATCGCCTGCGCTGGACGGTTCGCCAGAAGCAGCGCCTCGCCGAGGTCGCGCGCCGGCTGCGTGCGCTCGCCGAAAAACTCGGCCTCGTCGATGGCCGTAAACCCATCATCAGCACCGCACACAAGGAGGCGAAGCCCATGGTCGCAGGCGTAACGACATTCCCCAAATCCCTGATCGACACGGTCGAGGACAGGATCCTTGCCGACCCCGCCATCAAGAAGCAGTGGGAGGATGTGTCCATCCGATTCCGCCTCGTCTTTGCCGATCCCGAGCGGGCGTTCAGGGCGACGAATTTTGACGCCATGCTGAAGGACCCCGCGGCCGCGAGCTCGACGATGGCGCGTCTTGCCTCGAGCCCAGAATCCTTCGGGGCTCTGCGCGGCAAGGTCGGCATGCTGGCGGGCAAGGCCGACAAGCAGGAGCGCCAGCGCGCCGAGGCCAATGTGCCGGCGCTCAAGCGCGACATCGAGCGTTACTTACGTCTTCGCGCCGAGGCCGAGCACAAGCATGAGAGTGAGGAACGCACGATCCGGCATCGTGTCGCGATCGACATCCCCGCTTTGTCGCGCGATGCACGTCGCGTGCTCGAGCGGGTACGCGATGCCATCGACCGCAATGACCTGCCGAGCGCGCTCGAATTCGCGCTTGCGGACAGGATGGTGAAGGCGGAGATCGACGGTTTCAACAAGGCCGTCGCTGAGCGCTTTGGCGATCGGACATTCCTGTCGAATGCCGCCAGGGAACCCAACGGGCAGCCTTTCGAGAAGGCGGCCGCCGGCATGGATCCGGCGCGGCGCGAGCAGCTGAAAGAAGCCTGGCCAGCCATGCGTGCGGCACAGCAGCTCGCAGCAGGGGAGCGCACCGCGCAGGCCCTCAAGCAGGCCGAGGCGCAGCATCTCGCCCAGAGCCAGGGACAGACCCTGAAATGAGCACACGGCGCTTCCCCTTGGTGATCCTGGTGGTGGGTGCCGGCCTCGTCGCCGCCGTGGCAGGCGCCGGTTGGTGCACCGGACTGCGCATCAACATGACGGCGAGCTACCCGCGCGGCCTGTGGCGGATCGAGACGTTGGATCGGGCCGCTGCCGCCGGCGATCTCGTCTTTATCTGTCCGCCTGAGACGGCCGAGTTTGAACGCGCATTCGCGCGCGGTTACATCCGGCGCGGACTTTGCGCCGGAGGCTTAAGCCCGCTCATCAAGACCGTCGCCGCCGTCAGTGGCCAGCAGATCGATGTGGCTGATCAGGTCTCGATCGACGGCCGTCCGCTCACAGGTTCCGATGTCCGGCACACCGATGCCGCCGGCCGTCCACTCGCCCCGTTTGCCGGCGGCGTCATTCCCGACGGCGAGCTCTATCTCCACTCCGATTTCGCAGGTTCCTATGATTCCCGCTACTTCGGCCCGATCCCGTCATCGGGTGTTCTCGGCCTCGCCCGGCCCGTCTTCACCTTCGGTCCCTAGCGCTTGGCATGGCGTGGCGAAGATCGTCGCCGCAGCTGCGCTCGGGGCTGCCGCCTGGTCCGGTCACGCGCTCGCCCTGCCGCTCGCCTGCGCCTTCCCGACGCTGTGGGCGTTCGCGCCGTCGCGGCTGATCTCGGCGGTGGTGAGCGCGGCCTATTTCCTGGCCGCATCGCGCGGCCTGCCACAGGGCGTCGTCAATTTCTACGGCACTGATCTCAGCGTCGGCATCGCCTTGTGGATCGGCGCCGCGGCCATCTTCGTCCTGGTCCACGCCGTGTTGTGGCAAAGCCGGCCGGGATGGCGGAGGGCGGTTTGGTTCGCCCTTGCGGCGATCCTGATGAGCGTGCCGCCCTTCGGGATCGTCGGATGGGCACAGCCGATCACCGCGGCCGGCATTTTGTTTCCGGGATGGGGATGGTGGGGACTGGGCGCGACCGCGGCGATCCTGGTCGCCATGACGACCGGCAAGTGGCCCATCGCGGCGATGGTCGTGGCCAGCATCTCGGCCTGGTCGGCCGCGCACTGGACCGCGCCGTCGCAACCAGACGGATGGGTTGGTCTCGATACCAGGCTAGGGAGTGCGCTCGGCCCGGCTCCGGACCTCGCTCAATCCCAGGCGCTTCTCCAGCGCGTGCACGAAGCGGGTGCGACTGGCGCGCGCGTTGTCGTGCTTCCCGAGAGTGCGGCCGGGCTGTGGACACCGACTATGAGCCGCTTCTGGATGGACGGCCTTCGCGGCAGCGACGTCACGGTGATCGCTGGCGCGGCGATCGTCGATCGCGAAGGCTATGACAACGCCATGATGGAGGTCAGCGCCGGTCGCGCGCGCCGGCTCTATGGCGAGCGCATGCCGGTCCCGGTCTCGATGTGGCAACCCTGGCTCGCATGGACGGGGCA
>NZ_JASAUS010000252.1:0-6919 GCF_029953005.1 Bradyrhizobium sp. Mp27
TGGCGATCGCGTGCGGCTCGACGATCTTCGGCGGCAGATGTCCCGGATGGAAAATGAGCGCCCGAGTTTCGCCGCCAAGCTTGCGGCCGCCGAGACGGCGCAACAGGACCTTGCGCGCCAGGCGGCCCAGTTCCGCGACGGTCGCCTCCTCCAGCTCCAGGCGCGCATTGCCGAAATCCAGTCGGCGATCGAGGCCGCGGCCGCGCGGCGGGAGGAGGCAGTGGCCGCCGTCGAGCGGGCCTCGTCACTGATCAAATCGGGCAGCGTCTCGACGGTCGAAATGGCCCGCCTGACGCGCGAGCAGGCGATCGCCCAGCAGACCGAGATCGGCGCCCGCCGCCGGCTCGACGCCGCCAAGGTTGAGCTCACCGCTGTCGGGAGCGGCACTTATCTCGGCGACAGCTACAATGATCGGCCGAGCTCCGCGCAACGCGAAGAGGAGATGCGCCAGCGCGCCAGCGATCTGCGCGCCGATCTGGCGCATGCCGACGCCGAGATCGACTGGCTCACGCACGAGATTGCAGTCGAACAGTTCCACTACGTCAACCGGGCGGAAGCCGACATTAAGGCGCCGGTCGCCGGACGCATCTGGGAGATGATGACGTCGCCCGGCGAGGATGTCCGGGCCGGTCAGCCCTTGCTCAAGCTGCTCGATTGCAGCGGCGCCGTGGTCACCGCCAATGTCACCGAAGGAGTCTACAACCGCCTCCGGCTCGGCGAGCAAGCGATCTTCGAGCCGAATGACGGCAGCGCGACGATCCAGGGTGAGATCGTCAATCTCACCGGCGCATCGGGCGCGCCCGCGAACCTTGCGATCAATCCGGATGCGCTGAACAAGGAGCCCTACCGGGTGACGGTCTCGATGCCGGCGCTCAACAGCACGGGCAAGGAATGCGCGGTCGGCCGCACCGGACGGGTGGTGTTCAACACGGATGCGGCAAAGCCATGATGGCGGCATTCGCGCCCGGCCTGGTTGCCTTCGGCGCCTGCCTTGCGATCCTGCCGCTGCTCCGGCGCGAGCACACGCTGGCCCGCATCATGATGACCGGCATGTCGTTCGTCCTGCTGCTGCACTACTTCGTCTGGCGGGTGACCCAGACCTTGCCGCCTCTGGGACTCACCGCCGACGCGGTGGTCGGCTATCCCTTCGTGGCGGCCGAGGCGGCTTCGATGATCGCGGTGTGCCTGTCGTTGCTGTTCCTCTCCAGGACCATCGACCGCTCGCCCGAGGTCAACGCGATCCTTCGCCGATCCAGGGCCCCGACGGATGCGCCGCTCGTCGACGTCTTCATCTGCACCTACAATGAGGAGAAGGCGATCCTGGAGCGCACCATCATCGGCGCGACGGGACTCAACTATCCCAACTATCGCGTCTGGGTGCTCGACGACGGGCGACGGCTTTGGTTGCGCCGGCTCGCCCAGGAGCTCGGCTGCAATTACCTGACCCGTCCGGACAACCGGCACGCCAAGGCCGGCAACATCAATCATGGGCTCCACCACGTCTCCGCTCTGCCGGACCGGCCGGAGTTCATCTCGATCCTCGATGCGGATTTTGTCCCGATGCCGGACTTCCTGACCCGGGCGATCAGCCTGATGCAGGACGGCACCGTCGGCGTCGTGCAGACGCCGCAGCACTTCATCAATCCGGATCCGATCCAGACCAATCTCGCCGCGACCGACGTCTGGCCCGACGAGCAGCGCTTCTTCTTCGATATCCTGATGCCGGCCAAGGATGCCTGGGGCACCGCGTTCTGCTGCGGCACCTCATCGCTGATCCGTTTCTCCGGCCTGATGCAGATCGGCGGCTTCCCCACCGATTCGGTGACGGAAGACTATCTCGTCACGCTGCGGCTGAAGGAGAGGGGTCTGCGCACGGTCTATCTGAACGAGCGCCTGACCATCGGCCTCGCGCCGGAGGGATTGAAAGAATACATCACCCAGCGCGGGCGCTGGTGCCTCGGCTTCATGCAGATCTTCAGGGGCCGCAGCGGGCCGTTCTCGCGGCAATCCAGGCTCGCCTTCATGGACCGGCTGTCGCTGGTCGATGCCTTCATGAGCTGGGCGGCGGTCTACGGCACCAAGGTTTTCGGCCTGGTTGTGCCCTGGCTCTTTCTGCTGTTCGGCATCAAGGCGGTCCATGCTGACCTGTTCGAGCTGCTGACGTACTTCCTGCCGTTCTATGTCTGGTACGCCTTCACGATGGCCTGGATATCGCGTGGCCGCTCGCTTGCGATCATGACCGACGTCTCGCAATACATCGCGGCGCCGGCGGTCCTGAAGGCGGTCGTGACCGGCCTCGTCAAGCCGCAGGGCCACAAATTCAAGGTGACCGCCAAGGGCGGCGACCGCAACCTCCGCTTCATCGAGTGGCCGCTGCTGCGGCTCTATGGCGGTGCCTTGCTGATCACGCTGGTGGGGATCGCCTACGCCTTCATCCTGCACCCGCGCGGCGACAGCATCGCCTATGGCGGGCTGGCGCTGGCCTGGAGCCTGTACAATTGCGTTGTGCTCGCGATCGTGTGCTTCATCTGCATCGAGCAGCCGCGGCGCCGCAAGGCCGAGCGTTTCGAGCGCGACGAGCCGATCCTGGTTCACGAAGGCGCCGAACCGCGGCTGGTGCGGATGGCCGACATCTCGATTTCGGGCGCGCGCTTCATCGATCCGGCCCCGCCCGCAATCGGCGCCTCGATCAAGTGCAATGTCTACGGCCAGAACGTGAGCGCGACCGTTGTCCGCCGCTCCCGCGACGGCTTCGGCGTCCGTTTCGAGGACGCGGTTGCGACGCGGATCAATGTCGTCCGCGCATTCTATGCCGGTGAATATGTCCGCGCCTTCCGCAGCGTGCGCGCGGCGCCGGTCGGCAAGGCGTTGCTGATGCGACTGTTCGGCTAGAGCGGGCGGAGCGTCATGCTGCCGGCTTCGCCGCCTGGTCCTCGCTCGACAACAGATGCAGTAGCGCGCTCTTGATCGCGGCCTGCCGGGTCGGCGCGGTGATCTGGGCGCCGAGCAGGTCGGTGACATAGAACACGTCGCGGGCGCGCTCGCCGAAGGTCGCGACGTGCGCCGAGGCGATGTTGAGGTTGAGCTTCGAGATCGCGGTCGTCAGCTGGTAGAGCAGGCCGGGGCGGTCGAGGCCGGAGACCTCGATCACGGTGTAGCGGTCGGACCACTGGTTGTTGACGGTCACTTCGGGCTCGACGACGAACGGCCGCGCCTTGCTGCGCACCGCGCGCTTGGCCACCGCCTCGGGCAGCCTGAGCTTGCCTTCCAGCACCTGCTCGATCATCTCGCCGATCCGCGTCGCGCGGCGGCCTTCGTCATCGTCACGGTCGTATTCGCGCGAGATCGAGATGGTGTCGAGCGCGCGGCCGTCGGTCGTGGTGTAGATCTGCGCGTCGACGATGTTGGCGCCGGCCGAGGCGCAGGCGCCGGCGATGATCGACAGCAGCCAGGGATGGTCGGTCGCCAGGATCGTGAGCTCGGTGACGGCGCGGATAGGACAGCGTATCGATTGCGGATCGTGCGTTCGTGGCGATGGCCTCATGGTCGCCACGCCTCATAGCTTCGCAGGCGACGGTTATTCCGAAGCACTCGGTCGCGGGAACGGGGACCACGGACTTTCAGGGACATTTCCTCAAGGGCCACGTCGGAACTTCTGTGGTCGACGGCTCGTTGTGGCCGCGCGGAGCCTCCCGCTTGCGCCCTTCAGTGGGCCTCGGCCGACCTCCAGCCACAGGCGGGAAAGGTCAACAGTCCCATCACGACTCTTGATCCATCGTATTTCTGCGCTATATCCGGGTTTCCCCTTACCCAATTGTGATCCGGTGAATGCATGACGACGTCAGATACGGCTGTGCATACGCAGCCCTTTCAAGCCGAGGTGTCCGAGCTGTTGCACCTGATGGTGCACTCCGTCTATTCGGAGACCGACATCTTCCTGCGCGAGCTTCTTTCGAACGCGTCGGATGCCTGCGACAGGCTCCGCTATGAGGCTATCGCGATCCCTTCATTACTTGGCAAGGGCGAGGCGCTGAAGGTCCGTATCATTCCGAATAAGCCGGCGAATACGCTGACGATCGCCGACAACGGCATCGGCATGGAGCGGCAGGAGCTGGTCGACCATCTCGGTACCATCGCCCGCTCCGGCACCAAGGCGTTCGTGTCGAAGCTGAAGGAGGCCAAGGACGGCCTCGGCCTGATCGGCCAGTTCGGTGTTGGCTTCTATTCTGCCTTCATGGTCGCCGAGAAGATCGTCGTGATCAGCCGCCGCGCCGGCGAGAGTGACGTCTGGACCTGGACGTCCTCCGGCGGCTCCGGATTCGAGATCGCCCGCGCCAGCGACGAGGACGCAGCGCGCGTGGCGCGCGGCACCGAGATCGTCCTGCACCTGAAGGACGACGCGAAGAAGTATCTCAAGACCTACGAGATCGAGCGCATCGTCGGTGCCTATTCCGACAGCATCCTGTTTCCCATCGAGCTTGTGCCCGGTGAGGGCGAGCCGCGCCAGATCAATTCGGCAAGCGCGCTGTGGCAGCGCTCGAAATCCGAGCTGACGGCAGACGACTACAAAAAGGCCTATCAGCAGATCGCTTCCGCCTTCGGCGATCCCGCGATCACGCTGCACTACCGCGCCGAGGGCCGCCACTCCTACGCCGTGCTGCTGTTCGCACCGTCGACGAAGCCGTTCGACCTGTTCGAGCCGAATCGCAAGGGCCGCGTCAAACTCTACGTCCGCCGCGTCTTCATCACCGATGATGCCGATCTGCTGCCGGGTTACCTCCGCTTCATCCGGGGCGTCGTCGACAGCGAGGATCTCCCGCTCAACATCTCCCGCGAGATGCTCCAGAACAATCCGCAGCTCGCGCAGATCCGCAAAGCCGTGGCGACCCGCGTCGTGTCCGAGCTCGAAAGCCTCGCCGAGAAGGACCCGGAGAATTTTGCCAAGATCTGGGATGCTTTTGGCGCGGTGCTGAAAGAAGGCATCTACGAGGATTTCGAGCGTCGCGAAAAGCTGCTGGCGCTGTCGCGCTTCACCACCACGTCAGGCGAGAAGCGCTCGCTCAAGCAGATTATCGCCGATTTCAAGCCGAACCAGACCGAGATCTATTATCTCGTCGGTGACAGCATCGAGCGACTGAAATCCAATCCGCGGCTGGAGGCCGCCACCGCGCGCGGCATCGAGGTGCTGTTGCTGTCCGATCCCGTCGACGCGTTCTGGACCTCGATGCCATCGGAGTTCGAGGGCAAGCCGCTGAAGTCCTTGAGCCAGGGCGACCTCAATCTCGACCTGATCCCGCGCGTCGACGAAACGGACGAGGCGAAGGAGGACGAGCCGGCCGCCGATGAAGCGGCCACCATCGCCTTGATCAAGGCCGCGCTCGGCGAGCGCGTCAGTGACGTCAAGGCTTCCACGCGCCTCACCAGCTCCGCCTCCTGCCTCGTCGCAGGCACTGACGGCCCGAGTCGCGAACTGGAGCGCATTCTGTCGCAGCAGAACCGCGGCATGCGCACCAAGCCGATCCTCGAGATCAACCTGCGCCATCCGGTGGTGGCGGCGATTATCAGGGCAGAGGCCGGCTCCAAGGCCGTCGACGACCTCAGCCTGCTTCTGCTCGAACAGGCGCAGATCCTGGACGGCGAACTGCCGGAGCACGCGACGGCCTTTGCAGCAAGGCTGAACCGGCTGGTGCTGCAGGGGCTCGGTAGGTAGCCCAGACACGTGCCTCCGGGTGGATAGATGCAAGACCGCCGCCGCCAATTCGACGAATCTTCTCGCAACACACGGCCGGACCATACATAAGGTCACATCCTCAGAAAGACGCTCGAACTTCACAAGACGGCCGCCGCCGGAGGAATACGGTAAATGTCAGACAGTGCGGCATTCAGATAACGTCGTTGGGCAATTGACCGCAGGTCTCGGCTGCGCTCAGGCAAGTTGCCCGTTTTGACAGCATCTTAGGAAGCTCAACGCTTATAGCAGTAAGTTGAGCCGCTGTCCGGCATGGCCGAAGACCGTTTCGGGTCGATGTCCGGCACCGGCCGCGGCAGGTAGTACACGCTGCCGCGGCTGATGTTCAAAGCCTCCGCCTGCCTGGTGATCGACAGCTCGTGCTCACGGTCGATCATCGCTTTGCGCTCAGCAATCCCGCCTTGGTGAGCGCTCCTTCTAAAAAACTATGCGCGGCGCTGCGCTCCCCCTGTGGGATAGAAACGGACCGGCGCTAGATTGCCGACCGGGAGGGAGCGGCCGATACGATTTTGGTGGCACGCGACCCCGTTAAAAAACCTGGTCCATGGGTTGTCGCGCACTTGAGAGTGGTGACGCCATCCGGCGATCCCGTTTAGGAATCTGACGAATAGCGCAGCCCAGCCCTTCCGCCGCCGTCAGCAGGAGGATTAGAGATGAACCCCAAAAGATCGAAGTCGAAGAACGGAGGTAAGATGCAGATGGTGCACCCGGACGCGGCTGCCATCGACGTCGGAGCGACTATGCACATGGCAGCCGTGAGGGCAGATCGCGCACCGGAGCCAGTCCGCAGCTTCGGTACCTTCACGGCTGATCTGCATCGGCTAGTCGACTGGTTTACTGAATGCGGCGTCGAGACTGTCGTCATGGAATCGACCAGCGTCTACTGGATTCCGATCTTCGAGCTTCTCGATGCCCGGGGATTTAACGTGTTTCTTGTCAACGCGCGCGATGCCAAGCACGTGCCGGGGCGCAAGACCGATGTCAGCGATGCGCAATGGCTGCAGCGGCTCCATTCATTCGGGTTGCTGCGGGCCAGCTTTCGGCCCAAAGGGCAGATTGCCAGAGCTATGGCTGATTTTGGGTGACGCGGCCTGATCAGGCGGCGTGGCTTTCAGTGTTCGGAATGACTTCGATTCCGTCGATGAACTTTACACCGGCGATGACTTTCGG
>NZ_JASAUS010000253.1:0-6907 GCF_029953005.1 Bradyrhizobium sp. Mp27
AAGCGCTATCGCCGACTCTCGACCTCTGAGAATCGCCTCCTTCGGCTCGGCGGTCGATTAAGTTGACGATGCCCCCTGATGAGCCAGAGCCTCCCTTCTCGAAAAGCCTGAGTTCATCGGAAAGGGTAATCCCTTAAGACTTCCGGCGATAGTTCATCTCCGAACCTCGCAGTCGACGGGCGGAGTCGTGGCCCCGCAATAGCGGGGTTTAGCTTTTTGCAGACTGGAGGCGACGCCCTGATGCCCGTGGCCTAGTGGCGCTTCGTACCGCTCGTGAGCGGGTCAGAGTTCTCGTCCAGTACCTTCAGAACCTCGCCAGCCTCCAGCCCAATCGATTTCATAGAGGCTTCGTCAATCTCACCGTTGACCACCGCCGCGTCGCTGTTGGCTGCTCTTAACGCAACCTGCACGGCCTGCTCCGGATCGTCGACCGCGACGGCGTACATTTCATGGCCGATTTTGCCGTCGTCTCTGACGACCCCAACCGTCACCATCCATCCCGCCATCAAATCATTCCTTTGGTTGCCTCTTGACATAGAGCGAGCCTTTTTAGCTGGCGGTGTCTGTTGGCTTCAACCGGGAAATTGTCGAGCAACTGACGTTGAAGGCCTTGGCAATGGCCTTCTGGTTCTCTCCCGCCCGGCGTCTCGCCAACGCTGCTTCGCGTTGTGCCATGCTGAGTTTCGGCTTGCGCCCGAACCTCACACCATTCCGGCGGGCCCGCTCGCGCCCCGCGCTGGTACGGCGAATGATGTCTTCGCGGGTCTTGCGGGCGATGTAGCCAACCAGAGCCGCCAGTACCTCGCCAAGCTCGTGCGTCGTATCCGCCCAGGGCTCGGCCAGGGATTTGTAGGCGGCCCCACGTGAGGTGATCTCAGCCAGGATGCTCAGCATCTTGAAAGGGCCGCCGCGCGTCAGGCGATCCAGCGCCGAGACAATCACAACATCGCCTTAAACACGACGCTTTGGCCAGCCTGGCCAAGCGGGCACGTGATCCTGTGATCAGACGGTTGGAACGGTGCCGCCATCGACCACGAGCTCCGTGCCATGGATTGAGGAGGCGCGATCCGAGGCCAGGAAGGCGATTGCTTCGGCGACCTCATATGGCTCGGCCCCACGTCCGATCGGGATTCCGCCGATCCAGCCCATGACAGCTTGCCGCGCTTCCTCGTACGTGCCGCCATTGGCAGCCTGCATATTCTTCACCAGCTCAACGGCGCCCTCGGTCATGATCCAGCCGGGACAGACGATGTTGACCCGGACACCCTTTGGACCCAGTTCTTTGGAAATGGACTTGCTGTAGGTCCTCAGCGCTGCCTTGGCGGCGGCATAGGCTGTCGTCGACTCTGGCAGGGGCAGCACCGACTGGGTCGAGGTAACGTGCACCACCGCGCCATTGCCTCGCTCAATCATCTGCGGGATCAGGAGGCGATCAAGACGAACCGTCGCCAAAAGGTTCAAGTTTAGCTCCGAGAGCCAGATGTCGTCGGTCAGTGCCACGAAGCCGCCTGGCGGCATAGCCGAGCCCCCGAGATTATGGGCCAGAATATCGATCCCGCCAAAACGCTCGAGCGCCGCCTTGGCCAGGGCTTCCCCGCCTTCGGCCGTGGTCAGATCCGCCTGGACGAACTCGACGCCATCGATGGGCTCCAGGTCTCCGCGGGCGGCCGTGATCACGCGGGCGCCGCCGGCAAGGAAGCGGTCGACGGTGGCCCGGCCCAGACCCTTGGTGCCGCCGCTGATGAGCACGCGCTTCCCGGCGAATTCGGTCGGATTAGCCTGGATGCTCATGCTGTGATCTCCAAGGTCTTGATCAAATCGCCGTCGAGATCGAAGCGGTAGGTGAAGCGGATCGGACTGCCCTTGAAGTCCCCATGGGCAAGGCCTTCGACAACGACCTGTCCGTCCTCGTGCCGGATGGTGTCCGGCGTGAAGATCGCTTTGACCGGGATCACCGCTTCTTCGAACAGGGCCCGCATTCCAGCGTAGCCCTCGTGACGGCCTCCATCAGCAAAAAGGACCGCCTCGCGCGAGAAGGGGCTCAACATTCCGTCTACATCGAGACGAGCGTTCGCGGCCACATACGCGGCAATCGGTGATGGAAGTTCGAGTGTCATTGTTTGGTCCTTCTTACTTCGGGTGCAGCCTCAAGCGGCTGCTTGCGGTTGGCAGCGAAGATAGCAGTGGACAGGTCACGCGATAATCAGGACAATTCGGGATGTCTCATCACGAAAGCCGGGATAATTGTGCAAAGTAGCCTGACCGAATTAGACGCCGTTCTCATGGTCGCCCGCAGGGGCAAGTTTCGCACGGCTGCGCTTGAGCTCGGGGTTTCAACGACCGCGCTCAGCAATGCCGTTGGAAAGCTGGAGCGCGCGCTCGGCATACGGCTCTTCAACCGGACAACGCGAAGCGTCTCATTGACGGAGGCAGGCCAGCAGTTCGTCGCGCAAGTTGCTCCGGCCGTGCGGGAAATTCATGAGGCGATGGAGGTTGCGCGCTCTCAACAGGCCACCCCTTCGGGCACGCTGCGCATCAATGCCTTTCCGACAGCGGCGCGGGAGATCTTCACTTCGCTCGTCCTGCCGTTTCTGCGCGCGCACCCCCAGGTCCATATCGATATCGTCACGGAGGGCCGCCTGGTGGACATTGTCGCGGGCGGCTTCGACCTCGGCGTTCGTAGCTCAGACCTCGTGCCCGCGGACATGATCGCACTCCCGTTTGGGGGTGTAAGGCGCAACGTTGTGGTGGGCTCACCGAGCTATTTGGAGGCGCACGGTACGCCCATGGTCCCTCAGGACCTTGCCGAGCACTCTTGTCTTCGCGTCCGGCTTCCCGATGGCGCGATCTACCGCTGGCCCTTCGAGAAGGACGGACAATCGGTCCATATCGACGTTGATGGCGCCATCACTCTCGACGAAGCGAGCCTTGCACGCACCGCCGCCCTTGCTTCCGTCGGCCTCACCCTGGCGATGGAATCGGACGTGCGAAACGACATCGAAGCAGGCCGCCTTGTGCGCGTGCTCGAGGACTGGACGCCCACGCTTTCGCCCTTGAGTCTCTACTATCCGAGCCGCCGAAACCCGACCGCCGCGTTCAAGGCGTTCGTCGATTTCGCACGGCGGCAAAGTGGAGCCAATACCTTGAGCACGGTTGCATAGACGGGGTGGTCCGCGACCCGGTCCTAGCGCCCCGAGCCGACAAACACGACTGTGACACGGCAGACGGCTATGACGGCGGCTTCGAGCCACCGTCAGTCCCGAGATGCGGCATAGTACGGCCGTTAGCGCGCTTCCGCGAGCGCTACGCATTGCTGCTGGTCGACTTCAACCGGGATATGACGTTGAAGGCCTGGGCAATGGCCTTTTGGTTCTCTCCCGCCCGGCGTCTCGCCAATGCGGCTTCGCGCTGCGCCATGGTGAGTTTCGGCTTGCGCCCAAACCTCACACCATTCTGCCGGGCCCGCTCGCGTCCGGCGCTGGTACGGCGAATGATGTCTTCGCGGGTCTTGCGGGCGATGTAGCCAACCAGAGCCGCCAGCACCTCGCCAAGCTCGTGCGTCGTATCCGCCCACGGCTCGGCCAGCGATTTGTAGGCGGCCCCACGTGAGGTGATCTCAGCCAGGATGCTCAGCATCTTGAAAGGGCCGCCGCGCGTCAGGCGATCGTGTGCCGAGACAATCACGACATCACCAGGCCGCAGTCTCCGAAGGAGCTGGGAGAGCACGCGGCGATTGTCCTTGGTGCCGCTTTCCTTTTCGCAAAACACCCTCTCGCACCCGGCGGCGTCGAGTTGGGCGAGTTGTATGTCCAGCTCTTGGCTGCTGGTGCTGACACGGGCGTACCCATAGACGCACATGGGGTTCTGTTGTCCGCTTGCAAAACTCCTGATTTTTGCAAGCCCCCTTCCCTCACGGCTACGATAAATCTGGCGGCGGAGTTTGTTGAATCTTTTCGCGAGGTTGCGCGTTTCATGAAACCAAGTGAGCCGTTTCCTGTTTTTCCCTAGCGTGCGCTTTTCGAGCGCATGCGTAAATCAGGATTTTCGCGCATGTAATCTCCCCGCGACTAGCCCCTGCTTATCGCAAGCAGCGCGCTGGTTTGCAGAGTCATGTCTCGCTCTTGGGGAAGCGCGAAATGAAGCCATTTCAGAAAATCACGCCGCCTGCTCGTCGTCGTTCTCGCGCAATCGTCCGCGCGCTCATCGGGATGGGGCTGGGGTCACTTCTGACAGGGTGCGGCGGGCCCTCGCGAGACGACGTCGTGAGCGCGACCGGTCATCCCGGTATCCGCGACCTGAGCTGCGCACCAGCCAATGGCCAACCGGGCTACGTGTGCACCTACTTCGATACCAGCATTACCGTCACGGCTCGCTTCGTGAAGCTCGATAACGGCCGGTGGGACGTGATCTACGCACGCTGACCTCGCACAGCATGGGAGGGCCAGCGGATGTAGATGCCGTCAGTGAACGATCCACCCAAAGCACCCTCAATCTTTCCGAATTTCTCAGGAGCCTTTGATGACTGAAAGCGAATGCCTTTGCGAAGGCAGCCAAGTTGATATTGTCCGCCGCGTTTGTCCTTGCCGCTCAAGCTGGCGTCGGCACGGGTTCTCGACGAAGAGCCCGCGCCCGGTACGCTCAAGCCGGGTCAAAAGGTTTACGTCAGATGCGGTCAGGGCATGGCCATGCTGGTGACCGGCGGTAACAACATGAAGGGCGGCAAGGGCGCGGGGCGTCAGCATGGGCCGTGCGTACCTTTCAAGGGCTAGCAGCTACCTGACGCCTTCGAATGGACTGGCGCTGGACTTCGTGTCTGGCGCCTTTTTCGTTGATGCCCAGTTATCTAATCACCGTTACCCCTACGGTCCTTGTTCCACTCCCCGATCTCGGCTCTCGTCTTGACTGCTCTCACGGCCAACGCCGTCGCTATCATAAAGGGCCCATAGAAGTCAGGTATGTTGGGCTTGTTTTCTACTATGTCCAGACGATTGATTGATACGAGCAGGCCGACCGCTGCGAGCATCAGGTAGACGTAATCCATCTCCTTAGCCCACTTCTCTCCCCGCCATTTGGTTAGAACGCCTGAAAGCGCCAAGACAATCTCGCTGCACACCAGAAAAAGATAACCGGCGAAGACCAGCGTCACGGCGGCGAGATCCCGGAAGCCCACCTTGGGCATTCGAGCCCATAGATCGAAGTAGATCACGAAATAGCCCGCGTAGACCACGAACAGCACGCACTCGACTGCAATGGTGAATTTCCCTCGCGGAGCTATGCCACCGAAATGCAGCAGATAGAGAGCGCCAAGTCCAAACAGCACATTTCCGAGGTGGTACGTCCCTTCGGTATATCCGGAAGCCAGCCCAAGCAATTTCCCTCCTGTCCACATCCCAAATGTAATTTCTGCCCCACACTCTTCAAGCGCATCCGCGATTGACTCTGCGTTGCCGCTGCAATTTCGGCGTTTCCCAGTACGTCTCTCCTGAGCGTCCCCCAGCCATGCTCATCGGCTGACCTGACGCGGATTTCCGTCCGCCGCAAGGGGCAAGCCCTCGCGCAGGCGCGCCCTTACGGGTGCGGCGTCCGTCTCTCCGCGTCTTTCCGGTCGCCGGCACGGCCGGTGGCCGCAAACAAGGAGAGACGAGATGAGCAAGGAACGCTTCGATATTCATCAGCATCTAACCGATCGCATCGTTGCGGCGATCGAGGCCGGCGCAGGCCAATGGCAAATGCCTTGGCATCGTGGCAGCGGCGGGCGCGCACCCGTCAATATCTCTTCCGGCAACGCCTACCGTGGCGTCAACGTTCTCGCCCTTTGGGTTGAGGCCCAGGTCAACGGCTACGGTTCGCACCTCTGGGGCACGTTCCGCCAGTGGGCCGACAAGGGCGCCAGCGTCCGCAAGGGCCAGAAGGCCTCCTACGTCGTTTTCTATAAGGAGATCGAGGTCGAGCCCGGCGAGGGCAACGAAGACGAACGCAAGAGCCGTCTGTTCGCCCGGGCGACCCCTGTGTTCAACGCCGACCAGGTTGAAGGCCTGGAGCGGGCTCCCGTGGTTGCCGTCACCGAGTTGCCGGATGTCGACGGGTTCATTGCCAGCACGAAAGCTGCGATCGTCCATGGTGGACACCGGGCCTACTACGTCCCCAAGCTGGACGAGATCCATATGCCGCCGCGTGAACTCTTCACCGGATCGGCGACATCAAGCGCGACCGAGGCCTACTACTCGACGCTGCTCCACGAACTGACCCATTGGACCGGCCCCGCTCACCGTTGCGCCCGTGACCTGTCGGGTCGTTTCGGGACTGAAGCCTACGCGATGGAAGAGTTGGTCGCCGAGTTGGGCGCCGCGTTCCTCTGCGCGGAGCTTGGGATCGCGGTTGAGCCACGCGCCGATCATGCCCAGTACCTGGCGCATTGGCTGAAGGTGCTGAAGGCCGACAAGCGGGCCATCTTCACCGCGGCATCCAAGGCAGGCGAAGCGGTCGCCTTTCTCCGCAAATAGACGCTGGAGCTATTTGGCAGCGTAGAAAAACCTTGCCCCCGCCACCAAGCTTGGGCAGGATCAACCACAGATAGTTTTGTTATTTTTGGTCAATTTCGCTGTCGAGGCAGCCACGCTGCATCGCATCCATTGCCAGGGTCGATCATGTCTGAAGCGCACGAAGACGCGATTAAGGGAAACAAGAATCCCGACGCGAGCGGTCAGAAAGAAAAGCCACCTGAGAACGGCGTCGCCGACGGCGCTCGGCAAGTTAGTGCTGGTTGTGGCAATTCTCCTCGTGCTCTGGAATAAGAGAACAGAGCTGGCCCCGGTTGTTTGGACAGCGCCCCGCTGGATTTAAGTGGATTCCTGCCGGGTTATGCTGAACGCGGGGCTTTACGGTTTTGTCGTTGCGTCGGGAGGGC
>NZ_JASAUS010000254.1:0-6900 GCF_029953005.1 Bradyrhizobium sp. Mp27
CCGTCGCCGACGGTTTTGTCGTCGCTCTGGTCGGGCTACGCCCTCCCGACGCAACGACAAAACCGTAAAGCCCCGCGTTCAGCATAACCCGGCAGGAATCCACTTAAATCCGGCGGGGCGCTGTCCAAACAACCGGGGGCCAGCTCTCTGCTCTCCTCGACCTTGGTGCCGTCCGGAAGCGTGATCCGGCGGCCTGGGGAGGCTGTCGTGAATGAGCGTCAAGATCGTGCTCTTCGGATCTGCCGCGAGGGGGGCAGAGCGGAAGAAAGCCAGACCGGCGCAGAATCATCTTCATGTCGATCTGAATTTTGGAAAAAGACAACACCCCGAGCCGATTGCGTACCGCTCTCCTTTCGAGTTCAGCCGGCGAGACCGACGATCATTTGCGGCGATCGCCACCTTCGATTGGCAACTTCGTCGCGATCTGCTTCAACAACCAAGTCTGCATCTGCTGGACGACCTTAGCGCGGCATGCTCGGCACTGACGAACTACCCACTCTCGCTCCTATCGGCCGGACGAACGGGCCTGCACTGGCGGGACACGGGGGCCGAAGCCGTGCGTGTCGCAATTGCGCACCATCATAACCTTGCCTGAAGAGCTACGCCGTTCCCTGACGTGGGATCAGGGAGCCGAAATGGCCCAACACGATCCCCAATTCTATGGCTTCGGCACCATCGCTGGCTGAAACGAGGGCTCAGACCATAGGTGTGGAATATCGCTTCATAACAAACATCTATTTGTCCTGGCCGTAGGAGAGGAGCACAGGAGATTCGAATGCGACGGATGGTCGATCGCTGCGCGCTTGCGATGGATGTATTAGCACGCTCAAGGTCGCCATTGTGCGAAGATCACAACCAGCGCATTCGTGCTTGTATTGGAGGCGCGTTCTGACCGGCATTAGCGGACTTGGGATTCGCGTTTGGCAACTTGCAGACGACGGCGCTGAAGGCGCGGCCAAGTCTCACGCAGATGGCGTTTCTGGCGAGGACGGTCAAACGAACATTTCTGTCCTTGGGAGGATGGGCTCTCAGCCTCAAGATTCGGGGACTTGTTCTGCTCGCCTCCCTATCGACGATATAGCTGCGCAGCGCGGGCATGGTGAAAGCCCGGATATACCGTATAGATCTTATCATCACGCACCAAGTCGGGCGGAGAGCTTGTCGGGTCCTGGCGGTGAGCACTGGCGAAGCGATCGAGCAGCCGGAAGCTCGCGAACAGAGGCGCTTCCGCCGCATAGGTATTCCGCGTCCGACCGAGCGGTTGGATCAGGAAGGCGGCCTTTCGATGATGTCGCCGCGCAAAGCGTCCATGGTGCAAGCTCTGAACAATCGTACAGGTCTTATCGTGATGCACCAAGTCGGGCAGAGAGTTCGTCGCGTTCTGGCGGCGAGCACTGGCGAAGCGATCGAGCAGCCGCGAGCTTGCGAACAGAAGCGCTCCCGCCACATAGGTATTCTGCGTCCGACCTGAGTGCCAGGCCAGGAAAACGGCGCGTCGACGATGTCACTGCGCAGAGCATCCACGGTGCAAGCTTAGAGCGCCGCTACGGGTCTTCGAGCGTACTTAATATGGCGTTAAGGGATATTGATAGGGCTCGCGACGTCTATGGATTCTCAGGTGCAGTGGCGAACTATGGCAGGCAGTTGCGAATGCTAGACAAGCCAACGTTCCTGCAAAAGGCCGCCGCTGATTTCCGATACAGATTTGTCGCGCGCTTGGAGGAAGATATCCGCGCTGGTGAATCATGGAGCTACGCCAAGACATGCAACGCGGTGAGCGGTGAGGCTGGCGGTCGGGAAGGCATGGAAGCTTGCAAGGCCTTAGCAGCTCGAGTATCGAGGCTCGACGACGCGCTTATGTACGAAGTCGAGGACCGAGCCCTTGCGCTCCTCGCCGTATCATTCGGTCGGAACTCCCGGGTGCCGGAATGCCGCAGGGGGGCGATCAGAATCGCGGAATTTTGTTGCAATGAAAGCCGCGGACTTCGGAGGCAGACTGATCAAGGCCTATCCTTGCTGGTGAATGGCTTCAGCAAGTGGCCCGGTGCGGCGGGCTGTCGCGAGGCCACCGTCGCCATCGCCGGTGAGGTCAGTCGCCGCGCCGACAGTGTCGGGCTCTCCCGTTTTGACCTGCAGGCGCTGGTCACCCTGGTGAACGGCTTCAGCAAATGGCCGGACGCGGCGGGCTGTCGCGAGGCCACCGTCGCCATCGCCGGTGAGGTGCCTTCCCAGCTCTCCCGTTTTGTCCCGCAGGCGCTGGCCAACCTGGTGAACGGCTTCAGCAAATGGCCGGACGCGGCGGGCTGTCGCGAGGCCACCGTCGCCATCGCCGGTGAGGTCAGTCGCCGCGCCGACAGTGTCGGGCTCTCCCGTTTTGACCCGCAGGCGCTGGCCACCCTGGTGAACGGCTTCAGCAAATGGCCGGACGCGGCGGGCTGTCGCGAGGCCACCGTCGCCATCGCCGGTAAGGTGCCTTCTCGGCTCTCCCGTTTTGACCCGCAGGCGCTGGCCACCCTGGTGAACGGCTTCAGCAAATGGCCGGACGCGGCGGGCTGTCGCGAGGCCACCGTCGCCATCGCCGGTAAGGTGCCTTCCAAGCTTTCCCGTTTTAAGCCCCAGGAACTGGCGAACCTGGTGAACGGCTTCAGCAAATGGCCGGACGCGGCGGGCTGTCGCGAGGCCACCGTCGCCATCGCCGGTGAGGTGCCTTCCCAGCTCTCCCGTTTTGACCCGCAGGCGCTGGCGAACCTGGTGGACGGCTTCAGCAAATGGCTGGAAGATGCGGCATGCCATCAGGCGGTAATAGACATCGCGCGCGGCCTCGGCGGACCGGGCCGACGCTTTGGTTCGTTCACGACGCTTGAGCTCATCGCGATCGCCAATGCTCTGGGACACAGTGTCATTAGGGGTGAGGACGGTGGAGACGTTGCGGAGACAGCCCTGCTGAAGAACAGCTTACATCAGCTGGCTCACTACCTGCACCATGATCGGCTGGAGCAGGCCGATGTTCTGAGCATTGCTACCATTTTCAAAGTGCTGGCGAAGACTAGGCTGTTTGAGGACCTCGGGTTGCTCGCACCGATCGGGTTAAATCGGCTCAACCAGTTGTATGGTGCCTCTGGTTTTGCCGCGGAAAGTAACCTCGAAACCATGAGCAATCTTTGCGCCGCCCTGCTGCCGTTGGTGCGCAGCCCGCACCTGCGCTCGTGCCGCAGGCAGGCTCTAAACCTGCTGAACGACATCCAACCGGTAGTGGAGCGCAAGATCGATGCGTATCTCGACGCAAGCGAGGCGGAGCGGACCCGTGGGCCGTTTGCGACTCGCTGTCCCGCCCTCTCGATCTATAAAGTAATCAAGGCGCGTGCGGACCTGGAACGTCTTTACAAACGACCGTATGTCGAGGGCAAGAGGTCCGATTTACGGATCAGGCAGGAAATGCTGCGGCACGGGACCAAGAGGATCCTGAAGGAGGCGCGCGACCTCATCCAAAGCGATCTTTCCAACATGAGCTGGAATCTGATCGCGCAGATCGAGGCGGACAGCCCTGTCGATGCGCTGGACGCGTTCATCGTGCGCGAGGCGGCAACGGTCCAGGTTCAACATGCTGCGTCCGTCTTCGACGTCTATCAGGTGTTGCGATCCATGGATCACGCGCCCAGACCACCGCAGGGTGACGCGGGATTGATGCAGCTGCCGGTGGTGGACCTGCAGGGACGGCGAGTGGCGACGGAGCCTGAGACACGCTATTCGATTTTGCATCGCCTGACCTCGGGGGCATTGCCGGTGGTTGCGGTGCAGCTGCCGGCAAAGCCGAGCACTTTCATGTTGGCGCGGACGCTGACCGTCGAGGGTGTGCCGTACCGCCTGGACCTGTTCGGCGGCAGCATGTTGAAAGCACCCAAACCGAGGCTGTCGCAGATCGCTGCCCGGGCTCCAGGCGATCAGCCGGCGGCGTCTTCCGGGGGCAAGCTGCTGGCCATTCCCTATGCCGAAACCGCTCCGGGGACGTCGTTCGAGCACCTGTCGCGCGCCTGGGCGCCGTTCAAAGAAGCTTATTGGTACACGCAACGCAGGGGGTTTGCGGCGCCACCCGCGATCAAAGATTTAGGGCCTCACGACTACGCGCTGGAGGGCGCCTTCAAACTGCTGCTGATGCCGGACCGGCCTGGCGGCAAAGCGCATCCCTTTAAGCTGACTGGACCGGAAGGTCCGATTGCCTTGCGACCGCATGACGGCTGCGGCTTCATCAAGGCTTCGCTGGCCGAGCGGATGCCTGCTGTTCGCCGGGTTGGTCACCAGGAAGGTCCCGATCGGCTGCGGGCCTTTGGTGAGGGAAGGAGATCGTCCCTCCCTCCCTCGGCGCTGCAACATTACCCTCGCAACGAGCAGGTGGCGGAAGAAGCGAGCGAGAAGGCCAGGACCTGGCTTGAAAGCCGAGAAGGCCAAGAGCTGACGTCGGAAGACTTGTTTCGCACCGTCACGGCCGGACATATCAATGGTCCCGGTGCGGTGGCCGTCCCATCCGATGATGGCTGCCTCCATGTGCCGACGCTCAAGAGCGACACCTTGACAGGGAAAGGTGGTGTGCTGCTCGGGCGGTCCCCCTATGACAAGCCCAACCTGCGCCCGTTCGCCGCCGGACGAGTCAAGTCAGCAGTTGATGGGGATCCGACTGCGGCGTTCCTCGATCGGAACGTGGCCATGCAATACAGTTTCAGTATCGCCCAGAAGTCGCAGGACAAGCTGGCGGCTGAGGATCCGAGCTTCTTTGCCAAAGGCATTTTGATCGTGGTGCCAGATGAGATGTGGCCGGCCGAGTACGCCGACCGTGGACTGGTGATGTCGGCCGAGGACGTCAAGTGCCATTCGAGCTGGACCGAGCGTAAGGACCGCGCGAAGGTGGACGTGCAGGTCGAATGTGTCGGCATTCTGCAGGCAACCGAATTGTTCGCTCCGGGGTCATTGGTTGCAGTCCCGCCTGGTGAACAGAACAAGCTCGATGGCGACTTCGACGGGGATACCGTCATTATCCTCGCCGACCGGCCACAACTTTATCAGCATGTCCGGCGGTTCGATGAGAAGGAGCAAGCTCGCGGCGTTCGCTCGCTCAAGCCGCCAAAGTCGCATACGCCGGCGATCAAGGATGATAGCTACCAGTTCAGTCGTGCCAGCCAGATCCTCGCGGCCACGACGAATGTTTTGGAAGTCTATAGCAGCCTGCAGCGAAGCTTTCTGGCGCAGTCCCATCAAGGTCGACACTGGTTTGCCGAGCGGGCCATCTTTGGCACTTACGAGGGCGTTCAGCACGAGCTCAGGCGACAGATCGGTGGCCTGTTGAACCAGGAGCAGGTGCGTTGCCAGGAAATCCAGGACAAGCTCGAGCAGGCGAGGCACGAGATCGAGGTCGCAGCCCATCCGGTCGCTCGCGAAACGGCCGAGTTGCTCGTCGCCGACCTCGATGCTTGGGCAGCGAGGGCGGATGAGCAGGTCCTGCGTGAGGCAGTCGGACGCGTGAGCGAGGCAAAGCTGACGGTGAGCCCAGCACTCGTCGCGCTTTTCCCGGAACTGGCGGAGGCCTATTCGGCGGCTCCTCAGCCTCGCGACCGCATCCAGGTCATACTCGACCACTATCCGGCGCGCATCGATCCCCGCCCGGATGGTTACAATCCGGACGATCTCGTCCAAAGCGCAAACAATCTCTTGAGCCTCGGCATCAAGGTCGGCACGGACGGCTATAAATCCGACACCGGGGTCCGCCTCTTCATGAAGAAAAGCCAAGAGCTTCAGCGACTCCTGCAACAGGTGCCGGCTCTTAAGTCCGCGCCCTACAGCAAGAGCATGGCGGCGACGCTCAGCCAGGGCCGGTTCGACGTCGATGCTACCTTGGAAGATCTGAAGGATAATCCCACGCTGGCGGCGTCAGTCATGGAGGCCTCAATCAAGCTTGCTGCGGAGAAGCACATTCTGCCCGAACCCTCTGGCCGACTGCTTACGGCTGAGGATACGCCATGACGGTCATTGTAGCCGACCATCCTGCGCACGACAGCGCCGTTCTTTTGCTCGACGAACGCTTGATCGTTTTTGCGGTACGGCCGGCAGCGCGTGAAAATGATACTGGCCGTGTCACAGTACGTCTTGAGCGTCTCGTTCATGAAAACGGTGTCATTGGCCGTGTCCAAGCCAAGAAGCGCGAAGGGCAATTGCTTACGCAATTCCGTCAGCACGGTGCTCAGCAGCGTCTGCTCGCGCACGATCAGCGGCGCACATTCCGTTCAGCCGGTCACGACGTCAGTGAGGACCAGGGTCTGTACGAAACTGCCGCGCGCCGATGGACCGCTGTGCGCGACAAGGTCCGCCTCCACGAAGCCCGGTGCGGGATCATTCCAATCCGCCGAAGTCCGTATCGGAATACTGCGTCGTAGGGCGTGTGCGGCCGGTCGCCGGCGCTGGCGACCGAGCCCCTCCCGAATCCGGCCCAACGCCCGGTCGATCGTCGCCGCGCTCATCGAAAGCAGCTTGCCGCGGATCTCGGGAGCGAGGTCAAGATGGCTGTGCCCGCTCCATCGCGTCGATCAGCATCGATATCAAGGCTTTCAGCCGCTTCCCGCAAACCCGGTCCGAGGCTTCTCAGAGGAGTGCGAGCGCATTGCGTTCGGCTTCACCGTAAATCCGGCGCCGCGCCCGACGACCTGTGAGCTATGCGGGATTTTGGGTGACGAGGCGATCAGGCGGCGTGGTTTTCCGGCACTTGGATGACCTCGATGCCGTTTTCGAATCTGACACCTGCGCTGACCTTCGGCAACTGATTTGTGCCTTTCAGCCGCCGCCAGGTCTTTGATGCGGCGCAGAGCAGCTTGAACACCATCAACTTGGCAGTCGTTGACGATAACGAACCTTTCG
>NZ_JASAUS010000255.1:0-6818 GCF_029953005.1 Bradyrhizobium sp. Mp27
CGCGGTTGAGGTGATGGGGTTGGCTTCACAACCGAATCCTACGCCGCATCAGCGCTTTACACCACGCTCGCCAGCCTCTCAGGCGCCCTCTCGCGAATAAGACGGGCTAGAAACGCCGGTTGACCACGAACACCGCCGCCGCGCACATCGCCATGCCGGCAATCGCCAGCGCATCGAGCTTCTCCCCGAACAGCAGATAGGCCATCAGCGCCGTGACGGCGGGCACCAGGTAGAACAGGCTCGCAACCGAGGTCGCGGCAGCGTGGCGGATCAGCCAGTACAACAGCCCGATCGATCCGATCGAGAGCGCCACGGCGAGCCAGGCAAGCGCGAGCACGAACTCCCGCGTCCAGTGCACCACGCGGTCCTTGAACAGGAAGGCGCCGACCGTGAAGAAGACAGTGACGGCGATATATTGCACAAGATTGCCGGCGCGCCAGTCGATGTGGTTGCAGTAGCGGCGCTGATAGAGCGTGCCGAGCGTGATGCTGATCAGCGACACCACCGAGGCGAGCCAGCCGAGCCCCGCCTCGCCGGTCATCGGACGGCCGTGCAGGATCAGCGCGACACCGCCGAGGCCAAGCACCAGCCCCGCCCATTGCACCGGCGTCACGCGTTCGCCGAGCCAACGGTTGGCGATGGTCGAGGTCAGGATCGGCTGAAGGCCCGGAATCAACGCCGAGAGTCCGGCCGGGATCGAATGCGCGATCGCAATGGCCGTGCCGCCGAGATAGAAGCCGTGGACGAGAATGCCGGCAACAGCGCTATGCGCGACGTCGACGCGGTCCGGCCATTTCGGTCGCGCAATCGCTGCGATGATCGCCATCAGGCCGACCACGATCGCCATGCGAATGGCGAGATAGGTCAAGGGATCGGCGTTGTTGATGATGTATTTGGTGCCGATGAATCCGGTGCTCCAGAGCACGGCGAACAGGATCGGCGCGGCGCGGGCGGTCAGGGCTTCTTGATTATGGTTCATTGCCGCCCTCATTGCCCGACCGGGGCCTGTGCGGCAATGCGAATTTCCGAACGAGCGATGCTGCGCTGCGACGGTCAGCGGGAGCGCAGCTCAGCCGCTCACCATTCTTCCGGACAGGGGTCGATGATCTTCCAGAGCTCGACACCGTTCTTGATCTTCTTCATGTCGGTGGTGAGCCCGCCATTGCGGCGGATCCAGTCCTTCACCGTGTTGGGGTAGTAGGACATCAGGTCGGACGTCCCTTCCGCGCTGGTGACCTTGATGCCGAAGGTGAAGGCTTTGTCGTAATAGGCCTGGTGGAAGCCGAGGCTGGCGCGCGGCGTCACGCAGATCTTGTTCATCGGCACGATGCCGAGCACCAGGGTGCAGGCCGAATTGCAGATGCCGTCGATGATGACGCGCTCGCCCTTCTCGCGGACGCGCTTGTACTTGGCCTTGTACTCCTCGACGTAGCCGCCGTGGTCACGGGTGATGTGCAGCTCGGCGCGCGCCGGCGTGGCGGCGGCGACGGAGAGCAACAGCAGGCTCAAAAGCGTGATGCGCATGGTGCGTGACGGCAAAAGCCTTCAGGAATGAACCGGCCTCGAAGGACCCCCAAAGGGCCGGCGACAGGATTCTTAAGCGAATTCTCTTTGGCCATACTTGTGTGGGGAATTCGTTAAGCATCCCGAAAAGGCCAAAAATGGGCAGCCTTCGACCCTGCTCCGGGCAATTCTGTCACACCCACCTGGGAATCGGCGGGATTGGCCCCGATTTCCGGGCGCCGGACGGGTGTCCCGGCGGCCCGAAATGGCTATAAACACCTGACCTATTCGCGCGGGTTCCGGAGAATCGAGATGAGCACGTTGAAGCTTGTAGCCGCGGTTGCTGCCCTGTCGGCCGCAATCCTCGCCCCCAGCCTTGCGGAGGCGCGGGGACACCACCGGTACCACCGCCACTACACCAACCCGCTGCCCTACCCGATCAGCTATCTGCACAATTACGGGCCCGGCATCACCCCCGGCACCTTCGCCTTCTACGACGGCCCGTCGAACAACCGCTGCTACCAGAGCTCGGCCACCTATATCGGCCAGGACGGCCGCCGGCACCCCTGCTTCTGAGGGCCGCCGGCATCCTCTGCGGGTGCCGCTATTTGGCGGTGCCCGACAGCAGCAATTGCTTCTCGATCTCGTAGACCGGCAGCTTGACGAGGTCCTTGCCGACCTCGCCCTGAAGCGCCTTGCGCACCACGACCGAATAATCGGCGCGGATCATCCCGAGGGCGCGTGGTGAGGCCACCATGGTCAGGGCCGAGGTCTCGCCGGCGCTGACGGCGGCATCGAGCCGGCCCGCCAGGCTCCGCAGGAAGGCGCGCTCGGCCTCATCGTGCCAATCGGTCTGCTCGACCGAGCTGCGCGCGCCGCCGACGGCGGCGTTCAGCCGGCCCGGCGCATCGGTCCCTTGCGCACCGGTCGAGGGATTGGGCTGCTCGTGCACCTCCCGGGTGTGGAGGTTCGGAAACATCTCGTCGCCGAGGTTTTCCAGAATGAGCGCCTTGCGCCCATCGCACACGATCAGCCAGTCACCCTTGTCTATTCTCATCTTGTCCATTGTACAGCTCCAGGCAATCTCGCGAGCCTGCTCTTCGAATTCCTCGAAGCGCTGGCCACGGCAAGACTAGGCATGAAGTCGTGCCGGCGAATTGCGCAGGATCAAGGATGAACGCAATGTCCTGCCAGGCAGCGCCAGTGCAAGCGCAGCATTGGTCACGCGCGCGAACCTGGGATAGTCTTGCGAAGCGAAAGATCAGGTCTGCGGCGAGCTTTGCTGAAGATTTGTTCATCAGCATTACATTTCGGTTCCGCCACAATTTGATCAGAACAACTTCGATATCCTGTATTGCGTAAGCAGAGGAAGACATCATGAATCTCAAGACTGGCCTCGTCGCCGCATCCCTGTTCGGTGCCATCATGGCATCGCCGGCGGCGTCCGCCATGCCCATCGCGCCCGCACCTGCGACGCCGCAGGTCTCCGACGTCGAGCAGGTCCGTATGGTCTGCGACGCCTGGGGACGCTGTTTCTGGCGCCCGAACTATTATGGGTATTACGGCCCGCGGCCGTATTACGGGCCCCGATATTATGGGTATGGGCCACGCGCCTATGGGCCTCGCTATTACGGACCACGCTATCGCCGCTGGTGATTTCTGAAGGGGCCCTCGGGCCCCTTCGCTTTTGCGAGATCGCGCGTTGTGTCCATTCGCGTGCTCGCGATTTGCGTGGAGCGATTCCAAAACTGATCTAGATCAAAGATGAAATTCGCTGTGCCCTCATTCTGCGTCGATGGCGGATTTCATTGTTTTCCGATGCCCCCAGACGGGCATGAATGTGCAGACGCATCTCGAGAGGCAGCCAAGGCCTGACGAGCGGAGCCTTGACGAGCGGAGGTTTGAGGGGCGGCGGCTCGAGGGACGGAGCTTCGAGTCCTTCGCCTGTCCCGCCTGCACGCGCCTCCATTTCATCGACCTCGCCTCAGGCCAACCGATGAACCGGGACCGTTGACGGTGACATCGACCTGCCGCGCCGCGTGGCATGATGTCCGCAATACTACGGCCCGGAATCCGGTTTACTGAATCATCCCGTTTCGCCATTGATTGCGATGTATCGATTTTCATTTAATTGTCACATTTCAGCATTCGGCCAGAAGCATGTTCTTCGACGCTCTCGCCCCCTCCTCCGCCCTCCAGTTGATCCGGTTTTCCGATGTCGACGCGTTTCGACCGGCCGAGTCGATGGAAGACGCCCGCAGCATTCCGCTCGACGTCGCCAACTTCGCTGCGGCGCGCGCGATCGTGAACCTACCGGGGTGCCGGATCATCGTGGCGAGGTCGTTTGCGCGGATTCTCGATACCGCCTATCGCGCACCGGGCGGCATGGTGATCCTGCCGATGACCGACGATCTGCGGGCCAGCTCGAGCGGGATCGAACTCGACTCGCGCGTTTTCATCGCCTTGCGCGGCAATCATCATTGTCATTTCGTCGAGCATCAGACCAATTACCACGCGCTGATCATGTTCTCCCCCGCGCTCAGGGATCGCGGCTGGTTCGATCGCGCCGATTCATTGTGGGTTCGCGTCGCAGACCCCGTGGCGCATCTCTACGTGCGTCAGCTTGTTCTCGACATCTTGCGGACCGCGTCCGTAGAGCCGCATATGTTCGAAACCACAGAGGTCGCCGCGCATCTCCAGGAGGGCCTGCTGCTCGCCCTCGACGACCTGTCTCAAATCGACCCGTCGTCTGATCGCACCGCCCCGAATGCAGGCGCGCGATCGGCCAGGCTCGTGCAGCAGATCGACGATTACGTCGCAGCCTATCCGACCGCTCCGATCTATACGGCCAATCTCGCCGTTGAGTTGGGCGTTTCGGTCCGAACGCTCGGCGGCGCGGTGAGCAAGGTGCGCGGCATGAGCCTGCATCAATACATCCGCCTGAAGCGGCTGGGCCACACGTTCGCGGCTGCTCAAGGGCGGTGGCGCGACGGTCGCCACATGCGCACGCGCCCAGGGATTTCATCACCTCGGCGAGTTTGCCGCGGCCTACCGCGCGATCTTCCACGAGGCGCCCTCCGATACGCTGGCACGGGCCCGGCACACCTGCCGTTCCGCAAGCTGACACGAAGGCGCGACGCCGATGGCTTGCTTGACCACGCGTCGGGCCGCTATGGAACAGGTTCCCTCGAACGACGTTGTCAGGTCCGAGCAGTGCGCCGCCAGCCAGCCCCGGGGGCGCGCTGAGAAACCCCGCGCGCCGTACGCGCGGGGTTTTTCTCGCCGTCAATCAAGTGGTTCAGGGAAGAGAATGTCCATCAACCGCAACGTCCTGTTTCTGATCATCGGCGCTCTGGTCGTCACGGCAGCCGTGCTCGGTTACAACCTCTACCAGGCGAAGAAACAGCCCGACGGCCTGCAGATCAATGTCGGTCCCAACGGGCTGAAGATCCAGGGCAAGTAAGGGGAACCCGCGGATTGGTGACGGCGTTGCGGGAACACAAGTTGGCGTATCCGAAGGGACCGCTCGACCTAGTGTTTCCGAATGGCGCCGGCAACGTCGAGAACCTCACCAACATCGTTGCCCGCGGCCTCAAGCCGGCGATGATCGCAGCCGATGTCGTCACCGAGAATGGCAAAGCGAAGTACGCCGGCATGCACGCGCTCAGGCATTTCTATACTTCCTGGTATCCGCATCGATGGCGGTCTGGAATTCCTGCTCAAGCTGGTTTCGACGCGGCTCGGCCACGCCACGATCGCGTTGACGGCGGACCGCTATGGCCACTTGATTCCGCGCGGCGATGATGGGGCGGAATTGGCTGCGGCGGAGCAGGCCTTCCTTGGAAACACGGCCTGACCTTCATAAAGATATTGCGGCTTCGCCGTGTGGTTGCAGTGCAGCTCGTGCAATCACTTTGTGCCATCCGTTGCGGCCTGCAGCAGTGCCTGCTGCAATCGCTGGCCCAAATAAACGTCGGCTTTCGATGCTACAGCGGCCGTGAAACGAGGAAGGGCGGGACTTCCGCTGCTAACCCATAGCGGACACGGTGATCGGCCGTGCCCGTTACGCAAATTCGACCGCTCCAGTGCTGGATGACCTCATCCTGTGTCCAATTTGAGACAGTCGAAGTCAACGCCATGTGGTTGACTGTGTCGGCTCGGGAAGATTTGGCAATACCGTTTACCTTGTTTGGGAGGCGTGCCATGAAATCGTCCTTTGTAAGCGCTGCTCTCTTTGCCATCTGTGTGAGTGTCGCCGCGCGTGCTGCGGATATGCCGGTGAAGGCTCCGCCGATCCCTTCGCCGCTGTACAATTGGAATGGATTTTATCTCGGCGCGAATCTCGGTGGCGCGTGGACCAATGGCAGCCTGAACATTCCGGGCAACAATCTATATGGCGGCACCACTGAATTCATGGCTGGCGTTCAGGCCGGCTACAATTTCCAGGCCGGCCATCTTTTGCTTGGCGTGGAAGGTGATTTCGATGGGGCGACGTTCGGTCGTTTTGCAATTCCGACACCTACCCTCGGCACCGTGCAGCAGAACTGGATTGGAACGATTGCAGGCCGCTTCGGCCTCGTGGAGGACAAGTGGCTCCTCTACGCCAAGCTCGGCGGCGGCTGGGTGCACAGTAACGCCATGCTGAATTTCCCCGGCGTTGCCTGGCAGGGGTCCAACACCAGTTCTGGCTGGCTGGCTGGAGTGGGTGTCGAATACGGTTTCAAACCGAATTGGACGCTCAAACTCGAATACGATTACATCGGGTTGGGAAGTTGGACTTCGCCCACCACCCCGTTACTTCAGCTCAACCGTGACCTCCAAATGGTCAAGTTCGGTGCGAACTACAAATTCGAACGCGGCCTCCCCGACTATGTCGCGCCGGCAAGAACCGGGCATTCCCCCGAATCTTCCGAAGACGAAGACCTTGCCAAAAAATCGCAGAACCCGATCGCCGACCTCGTCAGCGTTCCGTTCCAAAGCAATACGAATTTCAACGCAGGGCCGTTCAACCGCACTCAGGAAGTGCTCAACATTCAGCCAGTCATACCATTGCGCATCAACGCGGACTGGAACGTGATCTCGCGCACCATCATGCCCGTAGTCAGTCAGCCTAGTCCGTTTTTCAACAACAACACGAATGGAATTGGCGACATTACTCAGCAGTTCTTTTTCACCCCCACCCATCCAGGTGCTTTGATTTGGGGCCGAGCTATGGCTGATTTTGGGTGACGCGGCCTGATCAGGCGGCGTGGCTTTCAGTGTTCGGAATGACTTCGATTCCGTCGATGAACTTTACACCGGCGATGACTTTCGGC
>NZ_JASAUS010000256.1:0-6751 GCF_029953005.1 Bradyrhizobium sp. Mp27
GGCGGCTCTTCTTCGTCATCTTCGCTCCTGATTCGCAGCAAGAATCCTCGCCGCTGTCAGGCAGAAAATCCACTCAAGCTACTGTCCGAATTTGCGGGGCCAGCTCTTTTCTCAAAGATTTTCTTCGCCTGCCTGACGATCTTGATCATTTCCTCGGGCTTGTCGGTCTTGAAGCGAGTGAATTGAACGATCGGCATGGGGCTACCTCCATAACTGTGTAAAATGTCCAAGAGGCATGTATCGAGCGACGTTTGAGGAGCGAACCTCTTGTTCGAATCTCGATGAAGATTCGTCTTTGTCGACGTGATCTTGGTTCAGCCTTCACAAGCGGCAGCGACGCAGCCTTATCCCGCGAATGAACTGACAACGTCACTGACTAAAACTGGCGGACGGAAAGACCTGCTGGTGGATTCGCTGCCAGTTGCCCGATCAACGCATGGCGTCAATGAGTTCACACTCCGAGCACCCGCTGCGCGATCGCCACGACCTCGGAAGCCGCGATATCCCGCATGCAGCGGTGGTCGTTCATCTTGCAGATCGTGCTCTGGCAGGGCTGGCATGAGAGCACGCTCTTGTCCTGGACCACGGTCGCGGCGAGGCCGTTGAGGGGAGCCCAGAGATAGGGGCTGGTCGGGCCGAAAATGCCCATGGTGGGCGTGCCGAGCGCGGCTGCGATGTGCATCAGGCCGGAATCGTTGGAGATGGCGACGCCGGCCGCGGCCATGGCAAGGACGCCGTTGCGCAGATCGGTGCCGGTGAGGTCCCGCACGCCCGGACCGCCGGCGGCGACGATCTCCTGGGCGAGGCCCTTTTCGGCGGGGCCGCCAACCACCCAGACCTCCAGCCCGCGCTCGGCCAGCAAGCGGGCAGCCTCCGGATAATAGGTCCAGCGCTTTGAGGCGCCGACTGAGCCGGGAGCCAGCGCGACCGCCGCCCCGGCGCTGAGGCCATTGGCCTGCCGCCAGCGGACGATGTCCTCGGCCGGGACCCGCAATTGCGGCACCGGCCATTCCGGGGGCAGGGGGGCGCCATCGGATTGGGCCAGGGCGGCGTTCTTGTCGATGAAGCGGGGCAGCTTCTTCTCGCCCCAGCGCCAGCGGTTGAGCAGGCCGAACCGGAACTCGCCGACGAAGCCGACCCTTTCCGGAATCCCGGCCAGCGCGGGCGCGATGGCCGCCTTCCAGGTCCGGGGCAGCACCAGAGCTGTCCCGTAATTCCGCTCGCGCAGGAGCTTCGCCAGGCCGAGCTGGCGACCTACGGCGAGCCGGCTGCGCGGCAGGTCCCACACGATGCCATCGCGCACGCCGGGCATGTAATCGACCAGGGGGGCGCAGAGGGAGGTGGTGAGGAGATCGACCGGCCGGTTGGGCCAGCGCTCGTTCAGGACCCGGACAACGGTGTGATTCCGGACGAAATCGCCGATCCACATATAGGGGATGATCAGGATCGGGCGTGTGTCGCTCCGATCTGCATCTTGACCAAATTGCGAATCTTTATTCATTCGTTAATAGGACCGGGAACGTGCTGATGTGGCGGTTCGGTTACCCGCTCCGGACCTGCAGGTAAAGCCGGGACAGCGCCGATCCCAAAACCGCTTACAGTTTGGCGGATCATGCGCTAGGGCAGGACCGGGCCGTGAAAATCGGGCAGGGCAAAACCTGGCAGGGTAGGTGGAATGTTGCTGGTGACCGGTGGGGCCGGTTTTATCGGATCGAATGTCGTCGCCGCGCTGAACGAGGTCGGTCGCAGCGATGTCGTCGTCTGCGATCTCCTCGGGACCGAGGGCAAGTGGCGAAACCTCGCCAAGCGCCAGCTTGTGGATCTCGTCCCGCCGGCCGAGCTGCTCGACTGGCTGAAGGGCCGCAAGCTCGACGCCGTGATCCATCTCGGGGCGATTTCCGAGACCACCGCGACCGACGGCGACCTCGTGATCGAGACCAATTTTCGCCTGTCGATGCGCCTGTTGGACTGGTGCACGGCGGATGCGGTGCCGTTGATCTACGCCTCGTCGGCCGCGACCTATGGCGATGGTGCCGACGGCTTTGACGACGACGCCTCACTGCCCGCATTGAAGAAACTGCGGCCGATGAATCTCTACGGCTGGAGCAAGCACCTGTTCGATCTCGCCGTCGCCGAGCGCGTCGCGCGCGGCGAGAAGCTGCCGCCGCAATGGGCTGGACTGAAATTCTTCAACGTGTTCGGCCCCAACGAATACCACAAGGGCTCGATGATGAGCGTGCTGGCGCGCCGCTTCGATGATGTGAGGGCGGGCCGCGTCGTGCAGCTGTTCAAGTCGCACCGCGAGGGCATCGCCGACGGCGATCAGCGCCGCGATTTCATCTATGTCGACGACGTCGTCCGCGTCGTCATGTGGCTGCTGGCGACGCCGTCGGTGTCCGGTCTCTTCAACGTCGGCACCGGCAAGGCGCGCAGCTTCAGGGATCTGATGCTAGCTGCCTATGCCGCGCTCGGCACCAGGCCCAACATCGAATACGTCGACATGCCCGAGCAGATCCGCGGCAGCTATCAATACTTCACCCAGAGCGAGGTCTATCGCCTGCGCCGCGCCGGCTATAACGGCGGCTTCACGACGCTCGAGGATGCGGTGAAAGCCTATGTCGGCGATTATCTCGACCGGCCAGACCGCTTCCGCTGAGGCTTCAAGGACCATGCCGACCCCCATTCTCGATTTCGACGCTCTCGCGCAAGCCATCTCAGGCCGTACGGTGCTGTGCATCGGCGACATCATGCTGGACGAGTTCGTCTATGGCGAGGTGTCGCGGATCTCGCCGGAAGCGCCGGCGCCTGTCATCGCCGCCCAGCGCAGCGAGATCCATATCGGCGGCGCCGGCAATGTCGCGCGCAATATCGCCTCCCTCGGGGCGCGCTGCATCTTCGTCGGCCTCGTCGGCGAGGACGATGCGGGCAAGCGGCTCGAAGCGGCACTTGCGGAGCATGCCGGCATCGAAAGCGTGCTGGTGTGCGATCCGTCGCGGCCGACCACGCGAAAAGTCCGCTTCGTCTCCGAGCATTTTTCCACGCATATGCTGCGCGCGGATTGGGAGCAGGCGGTGCCTGCCTCCGACGACATCGAGACCACGCTGATCGACGCAATCCTGCCGCAGATCGCGCGCGCCGACATCGTGCTGCTCTCCGACTACGCCAAGGGCGTGCTGACCGCGCGGGTGATCCGCCACACCATCGACGCCGCGCGAACGCTCGGCAAGCCCGTGATCGTCGATCCCAAGAGCCTGAACTGGGCGATCTATCGCGGCGCCACGCTGCTCACGCCCAATCGCAAGGAATTTTCGGAGGCGACGCGCAGCCGCGCCGACACGCCGCAGAGCATCGTCGATGCCAGCGAGGACGTGATGCGGCTCGCCGATTGCGAGGCGATCCTGGTCACGCAAGGCGAGCACGGCATGACGCTGGTGCCGCGCAATGGCGAGGCCGTTCACGTTCCGGCTGTCCCCGTGAAGGTGCGCGACGTCTCCGGTGCCGGTGACACCGTCGCCGCCGCGCTTGCGGTGTCGCTCGCGGCAGGCGCGGACTGGGACACGGCGTTGCGGATGGCCAATGCGGCCGCTGCCGTCGCCGTCGGCAAGCAAGGCACGGCCAGCGTGAGCGCGGCCGAGCTGCGGCGGAAGATCCTGCCGCATGCTTATCTCGCGGCTGAGGAGAAGATCGTGCTCGAGCCTGATACGCTCGACGCACAGCTCGCGGAATGGCGCCGGCAGGACCTGCGCGTCGGCTTCACCAATGGCTGCTTCGACATCCTGCATCCCGGCCACGTCAAGGTGTTGACCGCGGCGCGCGGAGCCTGCGATCGCCTGATCGTCGGCCTCAACAGCGATGCCTCGGTGCGGCGGCTGAAGGGCGCCGATCGCCCGGTTCAGGACGAGCGGGCGCGTGCGGAAGTGCTCGCGGCGCTCGAAGCCGTCGATCTCGTCGTCATCTTCGAGGAGGATACGCCGATCGATTTGATCACCCGGATCAAGCCGAGCGCGCTGGTGAAGGGCGGCGACTACACCCGCGAGCAGGTGGTCGGCCACGAGGTCGTCGAAGCCGCCGGCGGAATCGTCGTGCTGGTCGACATCCTCCAGGGCTTCAGCACGACCGCGCTGGTCCATCGCGCGCGGGGAGGGGGCAAGTGACGGACCAAGCGACGACGCTCGCCCGGGAGACGACCGCCCAGATGCTGTGGCGGCGCTTTCGCAGCCCGGCGGCGTGGTGCGAGACGGCCGACCTGTTCGCGATCCTGACCGTGGCCTCGCTGCCCTGGTCGACCTCGCTCACGGCGATCTTCAACGCTCTTTTCCTGGTCTGCATGGTGCCGTTTCTCGACGTGCGCGCATTCCTGCAATCGCTGAAGCGCCCGATCGCAGCCGCGCCGATCGCGCTGGTCCTGCTCGCGCTGGTGGGCACGCTGTGGTCGGATGCGGCCTGGGGTGCGCGTCTTTATGCGGTCAATCCGACCGTCAAGCTGCTCGTGCTGCCCGTGCTGCTCTATCATTTCGAGCGCTCGTCGCGCGGGCACTGGATGTTCATCGCGTTCCTGGTGTCCTGCGCGCTGCTCTCGGTGATGTCGTGGCTGGTGGCCTTCTATCCCAACCTGACGCTCAAGCCCGATCACCTCGAGCGCGGCATCTTCGTCAAGAACTACATCGACCAGAGCCAGGAATTCGCGCTGTGCGCGGTCGCGCTCGCCTATCCCATCGTGATGCTGCTGCGCGAGAAGCGCTATTGGTTCGCGGGACTATTGATCGCGCTGGCTCTGAGCTTCTTCGTCAACATGGCCTTCGTGGTGGTGTCGCGCACCGCGCTGGTCACCGTTCCGATCATGTTCGGCGTGTTCGCACTCCTGCACCTGCGCTGGCGCAGCATCGCGATCAACTCGGCCGCTCTGCTCGCCGGCGCCGCTCTCGCCTGGCAGGCCTCGCCGCAATTGCGCAAGACCGCGGACACCTTCGCCAGCGACTACACGCGCTATGTCGAAAAGGGCGAGCCGACCTCGCTGGGCCTGCGGCTCGAATTCTGGCGGAAATCGCTCGGCTTCTTCGCGGAGGCGCCGATCAAGGGGCACGGCACCGGCTCGACGCGCGGATTGTTCGAAGCGGTCGCGACGCCCAGCGGCCACTACCAGGCCTCTGCCGAGGTGATCGGGAATCCGCATAACCAGACGCTGAATGTCGCCGTGCAATGGGGCGTCATCGGCATCGTCGTTCTCTACGCGATCTGGATCCTGCATCTCCTGCTGTTCCGCGGCGACGGGCTGGCCCATTGGGTTGGCCTGCTGGTGGTGGTGCAGAACGTCTTCACTTCGCTGTTCAACTCCCATCTGTTCGACTTCCACGAGGGCTGGATGTATGTCATCGGCGTCGGCGTTGCGGGCGGCATGGTGATCCGGGCCCGACACGCCGAGGCGAAGGTGGGGGAAGCCGGTTCCTGAACGGCCGCGCGGCTGGCAAGCCTTGTACTGGCAAGTCTTGACGAGATGGGCTATCAGCGCGGTCAGGTTGCATCTAACTGGGATTTCATCGGTCGGCGGATGACGCGTCTTTCGCATCTCACCTTGCGCAATTTCCTGATCGCGCTCCACGACCTGCTGGCGACCACGGCGGCGCTGTTCGCAGCCTTCTACCTGCGTTTCGAGGGCGGCGACGGCTTCTTCGACCGCCTGCCGCTGCTGTTCCAGATCCTGCCCTACTTCCTCGCCTTCAGCGTGGTCGTGTTCTTCCTCTTCAACCTGACCACGACGAAATGGCGCTTCATCTCGCTGCCTGATGCGCTGAACATCATCCGGGTCGCGACCGTGCTGACGGTTGCCCTCCTGGCGCTCGACTACATCTTCGTCGCCCCCAACGTCCGCGGCGCCTTCTTCCTCGGCAAGGTAACGATCGTCCTCTACTGGTTCCTCGAGATCTCCTTCCTCAGCGCGCTGCGCATGGCCTATCGCTATTTCCGCTATACGCGGGTGCGGCGGCATGCGAGGGGCGAGGATGCCGCGCCGACGCTGCTGATCGGCCGCGCCGCGGATGCCGAGGTGCTGCTGCGCGGCATCGAGAGCGGGGCGATCAAGCGCATCTGGCCGGTGGGCGTGCTGTCGCCGTCGAGATCCGATCGCGGCCAGTTCATCCGCAACGTGCCGGTGCTGGGCGACTTCGACGACATCGAGGACGTCGTCGGCGACTTCGCCAAACGCGACAAGCCGATCGCACGCCTGGTGATGACGCCGTCCGCGTTCGAGCCGGACGCTCATCCGGAATCGATCCTGATGCGCGCGCGCAAGCTGGGCGTGATCGTCAACCGCATGCCCTCGCTGGAGAGCGGCGACCCGCCGCGCCTCACGGCCGTCGCGGTCGAGGATCTCCTGCTGCGGCCGAGCGAAAAGATCGACTACGCGCGGCTCGAAGCGCTGATCAAGGGCAAGGCTGTCATCGTCACCGGCGGCGGCGGATCGATCGGGTCCGAGATCTGCGAGCGCGTCGTCGTCTTCGGCGCCGCGCGCCTCCTGATCGTGGAAAATTCGGAGCCGGCGCTCTATGCGGTCACGGAAGCGCTCGCTGCGCACGGCGCGGCGGCCGCGATCGAAGGGCGAATCGCCGACATCCGCGACCGCGAGCGCATCATCCGCCTGATGGCGGAGTTCAAGCCGGACATCGTGTTCCATGCCGCCGCGCTCAAGCACGTGCCGATCCTGGAGCGCGACTGGAGCGAGGGCGTCAAGACCAACATCTTCGGCTCGATCAAC
>NZ_JASAUS010000257.1:0-6749 GCF_029953005.1 Bradyrhizobium sp. Mp27
CCGAAAGTCATCGCCGGTGTAAAGTTCATCGACGGAATCGAAGTCATTCCGAACACTGAAAGCCACGCCGCCTGATCAGGCCGCGTCACCCAAAATCAGCCATAGCTCTGTAGGCGGCGGATTTTCTGTACGAGGAGAAAAGCTGTCCAAGCGTTCCCGGTAGAGCCTCGATTTTCCTAAGCCTTCGTTCCAACCTCGCCAACTCCGCGATGAACTCAGCAGTGCCGAATTCGGACTTGAGCCTCGTGCCCGACTTCCGGTGGTAAGCGTACCAGCGCCCTTTCACGCGATATCGTTTTAAGCCCTTAACCCTGAGTACGGTCATTGTTGCGATCCAATTCGGCTAGCCAATCCACTTTTGCGGGCTGTCCCTTTCCGAGATCGTCGATCCATTCGTCCAATATCTGTCGGTCGTATCGTTGAAGCTTCGGCCCCGGACCGAGGGCAATAGGTCTAACTGGGCTGAGATTCCGGAAACTCGGAACACTAATGCCGCAATACAGAGCTGCTTCACCAAGCGTTAGAAGGCGGGGACCAATGCGACGCTCTTTCCGTTGCATATTAGAAGCATCCTGGCGGCTGGGTCGGGTGCGCTGCAATCATGATCTCGGTAGGGCGGAAAACGGTAGTTCTTTCCTTGCTGCTCGCAGTCCACATTGACGCGTTCGAAATAGAAGGCAGGCAGGCATTAACACTGAATCTGGCAGTGACCCCTTCATTCGCGTAGCGATGTGCTGTACCTTGTTCATTCATCTGTCATTCAACTGTGATTTGACTAGAGGCGCTGCCTAGCCGCTGCCGCTGGATCTGACTCAGGTCCAACAGCAACGTCTCGCAGCCGTGTTCTGAGCACGTGCGCCATGGCTAATAATGCGATCAACGGTCCTGACGAAATGAATAAACTGACGGAAGCGTCAATCGCGAATCGCGCTGCTGACCCGGCAGTGGACGAAGTTGTTACTCTTCGCGAGGCGGCCATCCAGTTGGGTATGCGCGTACCTCCCAAGAAGAAGCGAGAGAAGATTGCGGACGCCGAATTGCTGAAACTACTAAGGGCTGAGAAGGTGCACGCAGGATTTCACGCGCCCGGGGTCGGCCCGGTTTGGGTGCCGATTCCCAGCAAATATTGGCTTAAGATATCGGGTGCGACTTTCAGGAAGATTCGAGTCGGACAATCGAACCGGCTAAAGGGTGAGTACAAGGTCCGTCTTAGACCATTCGCCACTGAGTATGCTGCAGCTCGTCGTGGAACTGATAAGCAGCCGCCTTCGGCCGAGCACCTCTTCTGCGACCTCCTTGAGCATGAGAGCGATTTTTTCGAGGTGATGCTGCCAATAAGTGAGTGGGAGGATTATAAGCGGAGCTTGCCGGAGATGCTCACAGACTTCGTTCAGGACGATGGGAGTGGGGGCAAGAGCGGCAGGAATAAACTTGAATCATGGAAGGACGTCAATGCTCTCTTGGCCGCCTATTTATTGAAGCGGGAGATAAGGTCGTCGGAGGACGAGAGTTGCGAGTCGATAGCGCGTAATGTCCTCGACATCGCTAGACGCATACCCGGCAAGCTTCGTCTTCCAGCGATTGCTACTTTCGAGAAGGAGGTAAGCCGGGTTTTAGCTTTAGTAGACTCTTCAGAGTTTGACTCCATTTCTGCGGTTAATTCTCTTCGTCGGTGATAGCTGTGGCATCATGTTCTGACTCCTTCAACAAGGAGTTCGAATATGAAAAACTTGCCTTCAGTCCATCGGCCGCTTCTGGGACTGCCTTCAGCGAAGGCCGCGTTCGGCCCCGCGAAGCCTCCTATGCCAACTACTTCGCTAGTCGCGAGCAAGCTTCTGTCGGTTGCCGTCGCCGACATCACTTTTTCAGGTTCGTATCGCTCGCTTGACGAGAACCACGTGCTCGATCTGATGGGGTCAATTGATCGCATTGGCCTGACGACGCCGGTCTCTGTCGCCGCCGGGACTTCCAAGTTTGTCCTCATTGCTGGCCAGCACAGGCTTGAAGCGGCGCGCCGACTGGGCTGGACGCACATCGACGCTATCAAATTTAACGCGAACGAACCGGACAATCGCTCAATCGCCATCTCCGAGAATCTGCATCGATTGGAGCTGTGCCCCCTAGATCGCGCCGAACTTCAACATGAATGGCTGCAAGCAATTCGAGACCAGTCTCGGCAGGCTGCCGACCCTGCAGGTGGTCAGCAGCCGAACGACCGCGCCATCAGCGAAGCATCGCGCCAGACGGGCGTGTCCGCGAGGCAGATCAGGCGGGCTGAAGCTATCGCCGGTATATCACCTGAGGCAAAGGCAAAGGCGCGCGAGCTTGGCCTCCACGAAAAACAATCTGCGCTCCTAAGAATCGCGGAAGGCAAGACTGCTGGCGAGCAGCTGAAGATTGCCTCGGAAATTGTAGAGCGAAAAAGGCGAAACGCGAGATCAAAGGACCAAGCAGCCGAGACGGGTCCAAGAGATGCCGAACCCGTTCTGTCTGCTCCGAGCAGCACCTCGCTGAAGGCCGTCGAAGCCAAACCAGACTTCTTGAACAGGCGAGATCCCGAGAAGGCATTTCAAGAGCTTGTCGCAGCTTGGGACGAAGCATCCCGCCTGAAACTTGTGTGGGTCGATGCGCCTCCGGTCGCGCGATCCCGCTTTGCGGCCGAAGTGCTGCACATCGTGCCGTCCAAAAACTCGGAGGCCGGTCATGCCGACTGAAGAAGCTAAAGGCGACGCGATGCGTCTCAAGAAGTGGGCCCTCCATTACGCGGCGAAAGGACTGCCCGTATTTCCTGTCCATTCCGTTCGTGACGGGAAATGTTCGTGCCGCGCCGGCTCTGTGTGTACCAACCGCGGCAAGCATCCAATGACACCACACGGCGTTAGGGATGCAACGACCGACCGCAAGACTATCAAGCAGTGGTGGGCCGCTAATCCTGACGCAAACATCGGAATCGCGACCGGCAAGATTTCGAACCTTGTTGTTGTCGACGTCGATGGCGAGGATGGTAAGAAGTCACTCGCCGAATTGGTCAAGACATATGGCAGACTGCCAAAAACACCAAAGGTCAAGACGGGCAGGGGAGTGCATTACTACTTCCGAGCAGGCCGGAAGCCGTTTGGCAACTCGGTTGGGAGCCTCGGCGCAGGCGTCGATATCAGAGGCGACGGCGGCTATGTGGTTGCTCCCGGCAGCGTCCATCGATCAGGCAAGTTTTACAGGTTCCTCTCTGGGCGCGATTTGGATGATATCGAGATCGCGAAAGCTCCCAAATGGCTTATGCGTTCGCGATCCAATCCCGAGAATCATAACGCAGAGGTCAAAGGTAAAGACGATACGGATATCGGGAGCAGGAACAACTCACTAACGGCAATTGCAGGAAAGTTGCGCCGGAACGGGTTGTCAGAAGCTGCGTTGCTTGCTGCTCTACGGGCGGAGAACAAGAATCTGGTTCCTCCTCTTGGAAAGGAGGAGGTTAAGACCATTGCACGAAGCGTCGCGGGATATCCTGTTGGCAAAGACCAAAGCGACCTAGCTGAGCGCGTGATGAAGATCGTGCTCGATAATGACTTTGGGGGTGGCGACCACCTCATCCGGTGCGCAGACGAACGGTTTTGGATGTACAACGGCACTCACTGGGAGCCAGCGCAGGAGAGTTGGCTGCGTGGCCGAACGTTAGCCGCGATTCAGGCGATGCCGGACCTGGGAGCCGCCGCTACTTCGGCAATCATTGGCCAGGTGGCCACACTGTTGAAGGCGAGCCGCGCTGTTAACGATGACCGGCTGCGGTTCGTTGAAGCGCCGCTTCCAGTGATCAATTGCTTGAACGGCGAGCTATGGATCGATACCGGCGGCAATGCGCAACTTCGCGAGCATCAGGCGTCGTCTTACCTTCGGCATTGTTTGAACGTGAACTACGACCCGTCCGCCAAGTGTCCAGAGTACGACAAGGCCGTCAAAGAGATATTCTGCCGGGCTCAACCAACGGCGAAGGGAATGGTGCGCCACTGGAATGAAGTTGTCGGTTACATGATTCAGCACCGCCGGGAGATTGGCGCAGTCATAATACTGAAAGGCGGCGGCAGTAACGGCAAAACCGTTCTGATGCAGACGGCTCTCAAGCTCCTCGGCGACAATCTAGTATCGGCTCAAAGGATCGAGAGTTTGGAAAGCCAGTTCGCCTTGGGCAATCTTCTTGGCAAGCTGCTCCTGCTCGACGACGATGTGAAAGCCGGTATTCGGTTGCCCGACGGGCAACTCAAAAAGATCAGTGAGGCCAAGACAGTAACTGGGGAGCATAAGCACGGGCCGCAGTTCAACTTCACAATCAGGTCCCTGCCGGTCCTGCTGTGCAATAACGTCCCGTCCTTAGCCGACGTGTCGTTCGGAATGCGGCGAAGGTTGATGGTGATCCCGTTTGATCGGACCTTTACGGACGAGGAGAAGGACGATGAACTGTTTAAGAACATTTGGAGCGGCGAAATGTCTGGCGTTCTCAACCGAGCGATCAAGGGGCTGCAACGAGTGCTCAGCAGGGGGATGCGGTTCGAGCCCCCCGAGGCCATAACCGCCGCCAAGGATGCATGGCTTGCTGAGGCTAACCCGCTACCGGCATTCGTCCAGGAATGCTGTGTGCGTGAACCGTCCGCGAGTTATCTGTTGGCCGATTTCTACGCGGCTTACACTAGGTGGTCGCAGGCAAAGGGTTACACTCGAATCCAGCAGTCCGGCTCAGTGGCCCGTAATCTGAACTCGCTAGGCTTCTCAATGAAGAAGCGGAATCGCGGCCAGACGATCCTCGGTCTCAGGGCCAAGTAAGAAAGCCGGGCAGGGCGGCAACTCACGAATCCTGCCCGGCAGTCCCTCACCGGGGACCATCTTGGCTCTGGCCAATAAGATCAATGTTCGTCGCAGTGACGAGAATGACGGTTTTTTTCTTTTTAAGATAAGAGAGGCTACGATGATGACTACTGATCTATTTACAAAGGCCAGAAGCCGTCACTCTCGTCACTCATCACGCCAACCCCCCTACAATGACTTCTAAAGCCCCGTGCCGGGGCGTCTCGGCTTGGCAATTGCCAAGCCGAACATATAATCAGCCGCCGTGAAGATTGTTCAACAAACGCATCGTTTGATCCGGTCAATCGCATCGCCGGTTGACGGCTAGTCAGGCGTATATCGGTTGCGCTTGGGTCTAGTTTTGCTAGCCAAGTCTGCACATCCAGCGATTCCGTTATGGGCTCGAATGAAGCGGGACAATTCCTTAGGATCGATGCCTTCCCCCACCGCGTACTCTAAACCTCTGGTCCAACGGCTACGAACGCGGCATTCGGGCTGCAGGCAGGTGGCTTCAATAATCACCCTGAGCGGATGCCAGTCCGCACGCACCGGCGTCATCAACAGACTGGGCGCGGTCTCAAGCAGGTGAGGTAATAGATTGTTGTCGTCAAAATACCTGTAGGCGCGTAAAACAGCTCGCAGATACCTGTAATCGGCGAACCGGCGGTGGCTCTCTGATGCCTTTTCCGCTGCTTTCCTTACTTTGCGAATCTGGGCAACGACCTTCTGGGCGGACAGTTCCGACGACGCTACTGACGATTTCATGAGCACCTCCTAAATTGACGATGCTCAAAATTAGTATCGCAAGCGATGCCCCAGGCGATGTTCGAGGCGAAAGTATCTCAAACTTCGAGAGGTTTTTCGAGCTCGCGTTTTCCGAGATTCATTGAACGAATTTCCCAGCGAGAGTGCCCACGGAGGGCGGGCATACAGTCTAGAGACTATATGCCCGCTGAGGCGATTGGGCGAACGGCAGAAACGACGGCCGACTCGGGCGTAAAAGCAACGGTACTCAAGAGCAACTGGCGTTCGACGCCGAGCTGGATCTTACGTACGTCCGCGCGACGAAAAGCTGAAGCGGAATCCAAGCCTGCTGGTTATGGCAAGGATTGCTAATGCTCTCTCTGTTCCGCGACCAGCTTCTCGCTGACGAGGGTCAGTGAAAAATTAGGACCGAACAGCGCGCGCGCCCCTCTTCAATACTCTTCGGCAAGCATCAACGTGATCACTCGCGTCGTGACTGCTGGATCAGCAGGATTTGGTGAGTGACCGGTCATTGATGAGTCGTAATAGATCCTATGAAGCGAGTGGCGCCGAATCGTGCCCTCATTGATGATCACTTCGGTGGTCAACATGGGAGCTCTCCAATGACAACGAACATTGATACGGTCGATGTGTGCTGTGTGGCGCTCGAGCTGAGCAAGACGTCCTGGGTGTGCGCATTTGCGGTTCCAGGCGACAACAAGGCTACCGCCCACAAGATCAAGGCCAGGGATGTTGATCGGCTGATCAGCATTCTCAACAGCAGTAAGACCAAGGCAGAGCATCAGTTGAGCCGTCCGCTGCGGATCGTTCTCTGCTACGAGGTCGGTTACGATGGGTTCTGGCTTGCCCGGCTTCTGATGGCCCGTGGCATCCGCACGGTGGTGTTCGATCCGGCGAGCTTCCTGATGCCGCGCCGTGGCTGCCGAGCGAAGACCGATCGCCTCGATGCCGAAGGCATGACCCGAACATTGCGTACCTGGCTATCGGGGGATCGCGAGGTGGCGCGTGACGTTCTGATTCCGAGCGTGGAGCAAGAATGCGGATTTCACGGATCGTGAGCATCGATTTCGCGCGATCGTGAGCACTGAATTCAGACGATCGTGAGCAGCCCGCTACGGCCGATGGGAGATAGAGTCAGTGTTCTGGTT
>NZ_JASAUS010000258.1:0-6710 GCF_029953005.1 Bradyrhizobium sp. Mp27
GTCGTCAGGCGGCGAAAAGCCGAAGGCAATCCTGTGCGCCTCGTCAGACAAGATGTGCGGCCGCATCAATCGGGCCCAAAAGCCGCACTCTCACGAATAGGACGGGCTAGGTTTTCGTTGTCAGTATCCAAACGGAGCGGCTTGCGGCGATATCAAAGCGCGGGAATCACGACTTCGGACGTTGCTGATCGTTAACATTTAGTGCGACCTTGATCATCAAGTTGCTTGACGAGGCTTGAATGCCCCGCTCTGGATTCGGACTGCAAAGACGACCGATCATGGTCGCATCCGTGGCACTCGCCAACAAGATTGCACGCATCAAATGCCCAAGCGGACGGATTGAGATCGCACGATCTGCTATCTGATCCTGATCGGTATGCGCTTTGTGGCCTCCCTCTGACCAGGAAGTACTTATCGGAACTCAATATAGTTCTCAGCCGTTCACCCCAGCCCGAGCGCTTCGTCCAAGCCCAAGCGCACGGCCAAGTGTCATGGCCCAGGGGTGAAGATGCAATCGCCGCGGCGATGCATCCCCCTGCTCGCCGAAATACCGGGGCCGGACGGTGCTCACGCCGTCGTGACCCCGTTTCAGAATTACCTTCATATATGGGCTGAGCAAGCCGGTGCAGATATTGTTGCGATCTGCTATGTGGATCCCGACAAGGCGGCGAGGCCGCATCGCGACAACCTACTCCGACGCCGCCGCGACGCTCGAGCAGAAACGCCCCGATTTCGTGAACGAGTCTCGACTTCCGAATCGCATCGCGCGCTGGTGCAACTATCGCTCGCGCCTGGCAGGCTCATAATCTGCCTGACGTTTACGCGGCGATCGCGCCATGATCGAAGTGGCCGAAGGATCAAACGCGAGAGAGTGACACCTTGACGATAGGCTCAACTACGCGTGGTGGCGGAAGAGGGACCGTTTGCGCTTCATCTCAGGGAGAGCGCCACCATGATTGTTCTCGGACCACTTCTCGTCATCGTCGGCATCAAGAAGCGTTTGCCTTCTTCGATCCGCCGCGTATCACCCGGTGCCGGAACGCTACCGTGGCAGGGGCGTAGGGGTCTATCCGGGCTTCATGCAACTCTGCGCTTCATGACGATAAACCCGGAGTGCCATGTCTCTGCCCAGTCGGAGATGTTCAATCATCTGGTCGAGGGCAACGGCGGACTCGCCGTAGGCGGAAAGGGTGTGCCATAGCGATCGCCGTGCCCGGTCGCCTATTTCGGCCGGACGTATGGCCGAAAAAGTCAGATGGATTCAGGTGTAATGAAAGATCGAGAAATAATTTTCAGGGTGATGCTGAACGTCGGCAGCATTCACATTGGAGAGCGTGATCGAATTACCCTCTCCGAGGTCAACGACGGTAGAATCCGAGCCATCCGCGTAGACGCGATTGACAAGATCGGCAAGCGTATGAATACCAGTATGATTGATCCCTTCCTCGATGTGCAGTTTATCCCCCACCGTGAAATCCATCACGGCATCCTTGCCGTTTCCGCTCGTAAACATGAAGTTGTCGTTACCGTCATTGCCGAACAGAACATCGTTGCCCTGATCGCCGAGCAGAAAATCCTCGCCCGCACCACCAGAGATCGTGTCGTCGCCCTGATTGCCTTCCAGAGCATCGTCGCCCGCACCACCAGCGAGATAGTCGTTCCCGCCCAGGCCTTGGATAAAGTCCCTATCGGGCGTCCCAACCAAGTGATCGTCGGAGTTTGTGCCGCGGATAAAAGCCATGCCGTTCTCCTGTGTTGTGTCGGCGAGCGGTCACGCAAGTGATCGCGCTCTGGCTACGAAACATAAACTTCGAAGCTGACGAAAACCTGATTGCACACTCAGCCAAAACGGATGCGATGGGTCGTCTAATTGCCGAGCGTTGTGCAAGTGGTTTTTCAATAGCCCTCCGGCTCGACACTGAGATCGGTGTTGTCACGTTGATGAGCCGTCGGGTGGGTGGATGCGAGACCTCACAGCGGTTGTACAAGTCATAACAACGGCCTTGAGGTTTGACTCAGATTGGGGAGTCCCAAATCGGTGAATTTCTGAATCGGTCGTTGCTCGTTAGGAGAAGAGCGCTTGGGTGGGACGGTAGCGATCGGCCGGTTTGATTTGACAGCACCTGAGCTTTGGAAGGCGGCGCAGCGGGAGAAGGACAGAACGGCGGCGCGGCGGATGTTGGCACTTGCGCTGGTTCTGGAAGCGGGGGGCGCAGGAAGGCGGCGAAAAACTGCGGAATGGATAGCCAGACCCTGCGGGACTGGGGGCATCGGTACAACGTGGAAGGCCTGGCCGGGCTTCGGTCGCGCAATCCGCCTGATCCTTTCGCCGAAACTCACCGCGCAGCGGAAGACGAACTGGCAGGCTTGTCGGAGCCGGCGCCGCTCTGGCGCTGGGGTGGTGCGCTGGCGGCGGATTGATCTGCGCGACGGGATTGAACGACGCTTCGGCGTCACAATGCACGAGCGTTCGGTTGGCAAGATCCTCGCAAAGCTCGGTTATCGCCGCTTCTCGGTGCGCCCCGCGTTATCCCCAAGCCGACGAAGAGGCTCAGCAGGCATTCAAAGAGTTTACCGCAACCGTTGCGGCAGCTCTCCCCCGTCACGCCCAAAGTAAGCCGATCGAAATCGGGGTTCCAGTGCATGGTTCGCCTCCGGTTTGCAAGAAGAAAGCAACGCTCCCGAGAGCCCCTGCTTCATCGTGTTCGGCTTGTTGGTAGGCGTAATTTTGCCAGAGCCGCAATGGCAGCCGCTGGGATGCGTTCCTTGCAAGACAACCAGATCTATTGATCTCCTGCCGCCACCAGACTTGATACAGCCGGCTCAAGCAGGAAATCAATAAATAGCTTGAAGTTTACGTGGCGTCAGGTTGTAGGCTCTCGACGAGCGCTGACCAAAGCTACATGAAGAAGGCAATCGATGACGCGCCGGCAAATCGGATTCGAACGCCACGTGACGTTGGATCCCTCGCTTCAAGGAGTCTGGAGTACGATGGTCGGCAGAATTTCGTCTCCTGACTCATTAATGCAAGCATCTGGGAAGGGCCGGGAAGAATGACGGGTGGTCCAATCGAGCAAGTGCAGATGCACGGGGACTGCTTTAGAACGCGCGGCAGGGCGACACATCTTCAGTTTATGACTCTTTCAGAGTCCGCCGCAATCATCGAAATGCGGTCGCGAACCTGCTGCGGGGGTAATGCGACGGACGATGGCCACAAACGACGGTGCCGCGTGGCTTTCACGAACCCTTTTTAGATGTTGGATTTAATGGCAGTCGCTCCCGCCGTCCGGCGTTCCGAACTCGGTGATGCGCTGCGCGCTTGCCGAAGTGCCTTCATCGGCGTCGGTCTCATGAGTTGCATGATCAACCTGCTGAACCTGACCGGCTCGGTGTTCATGCTGGAGGTCTATGACCGAGTGCTGCCCAGCCGCAGCGTTTCGACCCTGGTCGGCCTCGTCGTTATCGCCGGCAGTCTCTACATCGCCCAAGGTGTGCTCGATCTGTTGCGCGGGCGGATCCTCGGCCGCATCGGAACCTCGCTCGACGAAGCGCTCAATGCACGGGTGTTCGACACCGTCGTGCGCCTGCCGCTGCTGGTCGGCAATCGCAACGAGGGCCTGCAGCCGCTGCGCGACCTCGACACTGTGCGCTCGTTCCTCGGCAGCATGGGACCGGGGGCGTTCTTAGACCTGCCTTGGCTGCCGTTCTACCTCGCGATCTGCTTCGCGTTTCACTGGCTGCTCGGCGTCACTGCGCTCGCCGGCGCCATTGTCCTCGTGACGTTGACGCTGATCACCGAATACATGTCGCGGGCGCCTGCGAAGGAGGCGATGACGCTCGCGGCCCGGCGCAACGATCTTGCAACCTCGAGCCGGCGCAACGCCGAGGTGCTGGTCGCGATGGGCATGGCCGAGCGGATGAACAAGCGCTGGAACGAGGCCAACGAGGACTACCTCGCCGGCAATCAGCGCGCCAGCGACGTCACCGGCGGCCTCAGTTCCGTCGCCAAGGTGCTGCGCATGATGCTGCAGTCCGCGGCGCTCGCGGTCGGCGCCTATCTCGTCGTTCACCAGGAAGCCACCGGCGGCATCATCATCGCCGGCTCGATCCTGAGCGCGCGCGCGCTGGCGCCGCTCGACCTTGCGATCGCGCATTGGAAGGGTTTTGTTGCTGCGCGCCAGAGCTGGCAGCGCCTCAACCGCCTGCTGCAGCAGATGCCGGCGCCCGCCGCGCAGACCCTGCTGCAGGCGCCGAGCAAGAAGCTCACGGTTGAAGGTGTGACCATGGCCGCGCCCGGCGACCAGCGCGTGATCATGCGGGACGTCACCTTTGCGGTCGAGGCCGGCAGCGGTGTCGGCGTGCTCGGCCCGAGCGGCTCCGGCAAATCGTCGCTGATCCGCGCGCTCGTCGGCGTCTGGACGCCGGTCCGCGGCAAGGTACGGCTGGACGGCGCGGCGCTCGACCAGTGGTCGTCGGATGTGCTCGGCCGCTACGTCGGCTACCTGCCGCAGGATGTCGAGCTGTTCGGCGGCACCGTTGCGCAGAACATCTGCCGCTTCGATCCCGAGGCCAAGTCCGATGCCATCATCGCCGCGGCCAAAGAGGCTGGCGTGCACGAGATGATCATCAAGATGCGCGAGGGCTATGGCACCCAGGTCGGCGAGCAGGGCACCGCCCTCTCGGCGGGGCAGGCCCAGCGGGTGGCGCTGGCGCGCGCACTCTACCGCAACCCGTTCCTGATCGTGCTGGACGAGCCGAACTCCAATCTCGACAGCGAGGGCGACGAGGCCTTGACGCGTGCGGTGTGCGCGGCGCGCGGGCGCGGCGCGGTTGTGATCGTGGTCGCACACCGGCCGATCGGCATCGAGGGCGTCGACCAACTCCTGGTGCTGAAGGACGGCCGCATGCAGACCTTCGGTCCGAAGGAAGCCGTGCTCGGGCAGGTGCTGCAGCGTGTCGCGCCGCCGCCGATCAAGATCGTCTCCGACGCGGGAGCTGCGAAGTCATGAAGGAGCAGCGGCGGAACGCGCACAAGTCGATCAGGGAACACCTGATCGTCGGCCTCGTCGTGGTCCTCATGCTCGCCGGCGGCGTCGGCGGCTGGGCTTCGACGGTGCCGATCGCGGGTGCCCAGATCGCGCCGGGCTCCGTGGTTGTCGATTCCAACGTGAAGAAGGTGCAGCATCCGACCGGCGGCGTGGTCGGCGAGGTGCGGGTACGCGACGGCGACGTGGTCAAGGCCGGCGACATCGTCGTGCGGCTCGACGAGACCGTGGTGAAGGCGAGCCTTGCGATCGTCGTCAAGGCACTGAATGGACTTTACGCGCGCGCGGCCCGGCTTGAGGCCGAGCAGCAGAACCGGCCCAAGATTGCCTTTCCGCCGCAGCTCACCGAGCGCGCCGACGACCCTGATGTCCGCTACGTGATGGCGAGCGAGACCAAGCTGTTCGAGGTCCGCGTCAACGGCCGCACCGGCCAGAAAGCGCAGCTGCGCGAGCGCGTCACCCAGCTCAACGAGGAGATCGCCGGGCTCCAGGCGCAGGAGACGGCCAAGGACAAGGAGATCGAGCTGGTGCAGCTGGAGCTGGTCGGCGTCCGTCAGCTCTACGAGCAGCATCTGGTGCAGATCAACCGCCTGACCACGCTCGAACGCGATGCCGCGCGGCTTGCGGGCGAGCGCGCGCAATACATCGCCTCGCGCGCGCAGGCCAAGGGCAAGATCACCGAGACCGAGCTGCAGATCATCCAGGTCGACAAAGACATGCTAGCCGAAGTCTCGAAGGACCTGCGCGAGACCAACGACAAGATCGGCGAGTTCGTCGAGCGCAAGGTCACCGCCGAAGACCAGCTTCGCCGCATCGACATCCGCGCGCCGCAGGACGGCGTGGTGCTGCAATCGACGGTGCACACCGTCGGCGGCGTCATCACCGCCGGCGACGCCATCATGATGATCGTACCGAGGGCCGACGACCTGTCGGTCGAGGTCAAGGTCAATCCACAGGACATCGACAAGCTGCAGGTCGGCCAGAAGACGCTGCTGCGGCTCTCGGCCTTGAACCAGCGCACCACGCCGGAACTGAACGGCGTCGTGACCCGCATCTCCGCCGACGTCACCACCGATCAGCGCACCGGGCATAGCTTCTACACCATCCGCGTCTCGATGCCGCCGGAGGAGGTCGCGCGCCTCGGCAGCGACATCAAGATCATTCCGGGCATGCCGGTGGAAGCTTTCGTCCAGACCGGCGACCGCACCATGCTGACCTATCTGATGAAGCCGCTTAGCGACCAGCTGATGCGCGCGTTCCGCGAGAAGTGAGTCTTTCTCAATGCGTTGAAATCATACCCTTCCTCTCGCCGCCGAGATGACGCGCCTCGTGGCGCTGTGCAGCGCTGACAAGCTCCCAATATGCGGCGCTCACCAACCGCATCGCGCAGGAGAATTCGGCGCTCCAGACCCTCGAAACGCGGTTCACGGTGCCCAAGGCGCCGCTGTCAAGCCGAGCGCGACGACACCTATCCGTGCTCACCGAAGTCTGCGGCACGTGATAGGGACAGCGTCACGGCGACTTCAGCTGCGTAGGGGTGAGGGCGGCGCACTACAGACTAGTACCCGGAATCAGAGCTGAGTGATACGGCGGCCTTTGAAACGGCGTTGACGGACCTTTTTCTTGGTCCAGACGAAGGGCTCGGCTCTGTCGTTGTATGCGTTG
>NZ_JASAUS010000259.1:0-6608 GCF_029953005.1 Bradyrhizobium sp. Mp27
ACGCCTCAAGCACCTTGCGATCTTTCCTCGAAAGGTGGACTTCTCTTGCTTCGGGTATCATCCCGACCTTGAATCACGACTCACGTTCCAAGAAAAGTGGGTACTAGCGAGCGAGGAAAACGGGAGACGGGTCGCAAAGGCGGCTGTTTTGGATATTATCTTCATCATGCTTCGTGCAGGAGCCCCTCTCATCGGCTGCCGCTCCTATGCGGGCACGCAAGTATCTGGCACGGGGCAAACCACGGCGCACTTTGGCGCGTCAGAATGCCCCTCACATTGGGTACACTGGGACGGATTGATCACATAGATGTCGTTCTTCAGGCTAATCGCGGCATTGGGACACTCGAACTCGCACGCACCGCAGACCGTGCATTGGGATGCGATTATCTTGTAGGCCATCAGTGCTATTCCATAAGCAAAAGGTGCGGAACAGTTTCTTGCTATCAAGTCTTGTGCCAGACATCTTGAGCTTGATTCATCTGAAGAAATTTCGATAACGCAGGTCGCCGACCCGATACGGTGTCGCAAATCCTACAACGAACATGACAATCTGATCTCGATCCTGTGGTTTGCGCATGATCGGTGTCACGGCCGTCAGCGATCAGGTAAACCACCTTCTCCAGCATTAGGGAACGATCCGAGATCCTTAAGGCCGCCTGCCGCGGCTATGATCGATGTGTCGCGACATCATGGAGCTGTCCGGGCAAGTATCAGGTCGCCCGCGGCGCATCTTGTCGGCTCCACTCAATGGGACCGGAAGGTACATCGTCTCCCTATCCTGGCGGCGGTTGAGGCAGGCGTTCGTCCGGTGATCCTCTGCTTCGTTCCGCACTCCTAATCAATACTGGCGGAGGTCAGTTGATTAATAGCCGAAAAAAAGAGCCACCCCGAAGGGTGGCCTTAGTCAGGGAGGAAACGCCCATGAGGGCCTCTGGGATCAGGCCGCAGCCTGTTCGATCGGGGAGAAGGGCAGCCCGAGGCTCTCGGCCACCGCCTTGTATGTTAGCCGGCCCCGATGGACGTTGAGGCCTGCGCGCAGATGTGGATTCTCGAGTACGGCGGAAAAACCCTTGTTGGCCAGAGCCAAACCAAACGGCAGGGTCGCGTTATTCAGTGCCTGGCTCGAGGTTAGCGGCACGGCACCCGGCATATTGGCCACACAATAATGAATGATGCCATCTACTTCGTATGTTGGATCAGCGTGAGTGGTTGGGCGCGATGTCTCAAAGCAGCCGCCCTGATCGATAGCGACGTCCACGAGTACGGCTCTCTTGCGCATTGAGCTCAGCATGCTCCGGCGGACCAGCTTCGGAGCGCTTGCCCCTGGGACGAGCACCGCACCAATCACCACGTCCGCCGCAAATACCTCTTCCTCCACGGATTCGATGGTCGAAAACCTAGTGCGAACCCGTCCTTCGAATAGCTCGTCCAGCTCACGGAGCCGGATGATCGAACGATCGATGATGGTCACCTCTGCGCCCAGACCAGCCGCCATGCGCGCGGCGTGCGTACCGACGACCCCACCTCCAATCACCACGATTCGGGCAGGCTGAACCCCGGGCACCCCACCGATCAGCAGCCCTCGCCCCCCTGTACTCCGCTTTAGAGCGCTACCCGCCGCTTCGATCGAAAGCCTGCCCGCGACCTCGCTCATCGGCGCCAGCAGTGGAAGACCACCATGAGCATCAGTTACGGTCTCATAGGCGATTGCAATGCATCCAGATTTCAAGAGGCCGGCAGCCTGTTCCGGGTCCTGGGCCAAGTGCAAATAGGTGAACAGGATTTGATCCTCACGCAGCTGGGACCATTCGGCCGGCTGAGGCTCCTTGACCTTTACGATCATCTCGCTCGATGCGAATACCTCAGCTGCCGAAGTTAAGATCGTTGCGCCGGCATTGCGATAATCGCCATCGGTTGCACCAATGCCAGCGCCGGCATTGGTCTCGATCATCACGCGGTGGCCCGCTGCCACGTATTCACGGGCAGCTCCTGGGGTAAGGCCCACGCGATATTCGTGCGCCTTGATTTCCTTTGGAACTCCGACCTTCATTTGAATACTCCCTGCCTGACGCGCCTTCTTATCGGAAGCGCGCAGCGATATCGCGACGCAGCCGGGCAAAATGGCGCAGGAATTCAGCGATATTTGCGAGGCTTCGCAGGATTTCAAACCCAGGGGTGCTGGGTAGATCGTGTGATCCTGTTCGCTGAACTTAGCCGTCGAAAACTGCGCGATGCCGGTGAATCGTTCCGAATTGCAGTCGCGGCCCGCAGAAAAGCCAACAACCGAAATCCAGCCTCGCCGAACTCCTCAAGCAGCAAAGACGGCAATTTGCCAATTAGGTAGGATTGCCTATCAAGCGAAACGCTTGTTGAGCTGAGGGCTAATGGCGTTGTCAGTAAATGGCGGCCAAGAAATGGACGTTGCGCAGCCTGTTCAACAGATCCGAGGCAATTGTTCCCCCCACAGCCAGTCGACGATTCGCCGGCCGCCGAAATCGGTCGTCATCTGCACAAATTTGTGATCGTCAGCCACCGCCTCACCGATATCGGCCGCATTGGACCCGAGGGGGTGCGCCTTCATGGCTGCGAGAACGGCATCGGCAGAATCCGGCGCCACGATCGCGACGAGCTTGCCTTCGTTGGCAACATGGATCGGTTCGAGTCCAAGCAGTTCGCAGGTAGCCGCAACCGCAGGCTTCACCGGAATCATCGATTCCTGCAGATGGAAGCCGAGCTCTGATTGAAGCGCGATCTCATTGAGAGCCGCAGCGAGCCCGCCGCGCGTAGGGTCGCGCATCACCCGGATGCCGCCACCGCCAGCGGCAACCATGGCCGCAGCGAGACTATGCAACGCTGCTGAGTCGGAGACGATTTCGGTTTGAAATGCAACGTTCTGACGCTTTGACATGATCGCCACCCCATGATCACCGAGGCTACCGGACAGCAGCACACGGTCCCCGACCTTTGCCTTGTCAGCGGAAAGATCGAGCCCATCGGCCACCAGCCCGATCCCGGTCATAGAGATGAACAGACCGTCCGCCTTGCCACGCTCGACCACCTTGGTATCCCCGGCAATGATATAGACGCCGGCGGCACATGCCGCCGCGCCCATCGACTCCGCGATCGTCTTGAGATCCGAAAACCGGAAACCCTCCTCGATGATAAAGCTGGCCGACAAATAGAGAGGACGCGCACCGGACATCGCGATGTCATTAATCGTGCCGTGCACAGCCAATGACCCGATGTTGCCGCCAGGAAAGAACAGTGGCGAAATCACATAGCCATCAGTCGTCATCACCATCCTGCCTGCGGTAACATCGAACGCCGACTGATCATTGGAGCCGGCGAGCCATTCATTACCGAAGGCCTGATGAAAGAGGCCGGAGATTAGCTGTGCCATGGCACGGCCTCCGGCCCCGTGGGAAAGTTCAACGCGTCCGTTCTCCACATCGAGCTTGCGTTGATAGGCTTTCACGCTCATGACGTCTGCCTCGCCTGCTCATCGCGAACTCGGCGATAGGTCCAATACGCCGCACAAGCTCCTTCTGATGACACCATGCAGGCTCCTATGGGCGTTTCCGGCGTGCAGATATTGCCAAACAACTTGCAATCGATCGGCCGTTTGGCGCCACGCAGGATCGCGCAGCATTCGCAGGCCGGATTGTCTGCGACACGCAGGTCATGGATCGCAAAGCGCGTCTCGGCGTCGAATTTTGCATATGATTGCTTCAGCTTCAGTCCGCTGTTGGGTACCAGTCCAAGCCCGCGCCATTCAAACTGCTCACGCAGCTCGAAGACCTGCGAGACCTCCTCCTTGGCGCGCCGGTTGCCTTCGCGTGTCACTGCACGGCTGTATTGGTTTTCCACCTCGTGGCGGTTTTGGTTCACTTGCCGCACCAGCATCAGGACAGCCTGCAGCACGTCGAGGGGTTCAAATCCGGCGACCACGATCGGCTTCTCGAATTGTTCCGCCATGGGCTCGTAAGGCTGCGTACCGACAATGGTGCTGACATGTGCAGGCCCGATGAAGCCGTCAATGGGGACCCCGCCCGTGTTGCGGATCTTCGGGTTCTCGAGAATGCGGTGCATCGCAGAGGGCGTAAGAACGTGATTGCAGAACACGCTAAGGCCCTCGAGCCGCTTGTGCTCGGCAATCCTGATCATGACCGCCGTCGGGGGCGTCGTGGTCTCAAATCCGATGGCAAAGAAGACCACTTCGCGGCCCGGCGTCTGTTCGGCGAGCCGGATAGCGTCGAGGGTCGAGTAGACCATCCGAATGTGGGCACCCAGCGCTTTGGCAAGCAACAGGGACTGCCCTTGCGACCCAGGCGCGCGCATCAGGTCGCCGTAGACGCACAGAATGACCTCTGGCCGCTCGGCGAGCCGGATCGCCATGTCGATACGGCTCGCCGGCAGAACGCAGACGGGACAACCGGGCCCGTGGATCATCCGAACGTTCGCGGGCAGCAGATCCTCAAGACCGTAGCGGGAGATTGCATGAGTGTGTCCACCGCAAAATTCCACGAACCGGTAGGCTCGTTGTGAACTGACCTCAGCGTCAATTGCTCGCGCAAGTCCCTGCGCGATAGTCTTGTCGCGAAATTCGCTGGAATATTTCACGATCGGCATTCCTTCGCAGCGCCTAGCTCCTGCAGGAGCTCTAGCGTGCGCTTGGCTTCCGCCGGATCGATCTTAGCGAGCGCATAGCCGACATGGACCAGGACGAAATCGCCGACGTCGAGCTCGTCGAGGAGGGCAATCGATATCTCCAGGTTGACGCCATCGATGAACACGAGGGCCATTTCGTTGGGAAGAATTTTCGCGATCTTTGCCGGAACCGAAAGACACATATCAGGCAGCTCCTGCCCGGCGGGCGGCTGTTGAGCAATCTTTAGAGCCGCAATCCAGGCCTGGCCGAGGCTCAAACCGCCGTCATTGGGCGGCAGCCGTCGCGGTACCAGGGGGGTAAGACCGGCATCGCTGCACCCCCGCGGGATTTTGTCCGCCAGCACCGCGTTCAGGAAGCAGCCGCCGCTCAGAACCACGGTATTGATGCCGGTTGTCCGCGCAGAGCGTGTGACCCAGTCAACGCAGGCAGCGGCTAACGTGCCATGAAACAGCCCGGCTCCTCCGGCAGCGTCAATGTCATCAGCAATCAAACGTGAAAATAGCGGACCAAGGGACAGCACGCCGCCCTCGATCGTCCAGCCGGCTTCCAGAATCGTAGTACCCCGCACCAGCGCTTCGAGCTTCAACGCTGCTTCGCCGTCATAGCTCTGCAGATTCGCAATACCTAGCAGCGCCGCTGCCGCGTCGAACAACCGTCCCGCACTGGTCGTGGTGGTCCCGCCCGGCTGATCGAGCAAGTCCGACAGACAGCCGGCTTGCCGCTGCGCGGCAAAGCGCTGCCCGATTTCGTTACCCCGGCCGAGCCCGTGTAATACTGCGCTGGCCATGCGCCACGGCTCGCGGGCTGCACGATCTCCAACCGGTATCTGCAGGGGCGCTAAGTGCCCGATGCGCTGGGACGACGTCTCTTCGCACAACAATAATTCGCCACCCCAGTTACCGCCGTCGGAGCCAAAGCCATGGCCATCGAGCACCAGGGCAAGCGCAGGTCCCGCATGGCCGTGCTCAGCGATTACTGCGGCAGCGTGTGCATGGTGATGCTGAACCGCGACTAGCGCGCGAGCATTTGCTTCCGCAAACCGGGTAGAAGCCATATCGGGATGCAAATCATGGGCGACGGCGACAGGCTCCACGCCGAGGCTCGATGTGAGGTGCCGGATCGTCTTCTCGAACGCACGGATGCTTTCGGCCGTATTTAGATCGCCAATATGCTGAGAGACGAACGCTTGGTCGTCCCGCGTGATGGTGACGGTCGACTTCAGTATCCCGCCGACGGCGAGCACGGGCGGGACAGACCTTGCAAGCCGAATTGGCTCGGGAACATAGCCGCGAGCACGACGGATGAATTGGTCCCGGCCAGCGGCCACCGAAACCACGGAATCATCAGCGCACGCCAAGATATCGCGATCATGGGTCACGACCAGGTCGGCGACCCCCTTGAGCTGTCTCAACGCCTCCACGTTATCGATCAGCAGGGGTTCGCCGTAGAGATTTGCACTGGTGACAACGATGACCGGGCCAGCCTCTCCACGCTGCGGCAACGCGGCAATAAACTCAGACGTACGGTGCCCCTCGACCTCGATGAGAACGCCCTCGGGACCATTGATGACAAATCCCGCCAATCCGTACCGCATGGCTAGTCCATAGACGTAGGGACGAAAGCCAACCCCTTGCACTGCTCCACTCACGCGCACGCGCAGTCGCTTTCGATCGCAGGTGGCTGCGGCGCTCATCGCCTTGCGTCCTCTAAGGCGCGCCTCTGACGGCGCGCCTGCCTGTTGATCCAGGCGTAGAGCGCGCCAAAGCCCTCGCCAGTACGAGCCGAAACGACAAGCACGTCAATCTTTGGGTTGACCCGTCTGGCATACTCAGAGCTGGCCCCGGTTGTTTGGACAGCGCCCCGCTGGATTTAAGTGGATTCCTGCCGGGTTATGCTGAACGCGGGGCTTTACGATTTTGTCGTTGCGTCGGGAGGGCGT
>NZ_JASAUS010000260.1:0-6600 GCF_029953005.1 Bradyrhizobium sp. Mp27
CCGTACCATCCTCAGACCCAGGGAAAGATCGAGCGCTGGCATCAGACGCTCAAGAACCGCATCCTGCTCGACAATTACTACCTACCCGGTGATCTCGAACGTCAAGTACGGTCCTTCGTCGAACACTATAATCACCTCCGCTATCATGAGAGCATCGACAACCTCACGCCGGCCGATGTCTACTTTGGCAGGGCTGAGGCGATCCTCGCAGAACGAAACCGCATCAAGCGCGACACCATCGCAAACCGCCGCTTGCAGCATCAACTGCAGGTCGCTTAAACTCTAACCCTGATGAGCCAGAGCCTCCCTTCTCAAAAAGCCTGACCAGTCTCAAATTATCTGACGACGGACAGCTGGGTCAGCAGGAAGACGTGTTCCTGATCCGACATCCGCACCAGACGCCCGCGGATCAGCGGCCCGCGCGCAAGATCAAACGGCGTGCGCTCCTCTTCATGGCACAGATCCAAAAGTGCCGCTTCCGCATCCGGCCTGTGCCGCAGATCGTGCTCAAGTACCGGCAGTCCCGCATCCGGCGGCAGGACCTCAACTCGGGGCTTGCCCTCCGGTGCGACAAAGATACTGCGCAGCGCCTCGTGACGGGCAAACAGACGGTCAAGGCTGCGCTGCCAGGCGCTTCGGTCGAGCACCCCGCGCAGCCGCAAGGCCAGCGGAATGTGATAGTGCGTGCTGCCTTCGTCCAGCTGCGCCAAAAACCATAGCCGCTGCTGCGCAAACGACAGCACAAGCGGCTCATGACGCGACACGGCCGCAATCGGCGGCAGGTCTTGGGGACCGGAGCGGCTCAACACCTCGACGATGCTTGCCGCCAGATCGGCCAGCACCGGCCTGGCGAACAGCGTCGACAGCGGCAGTTCGACCCCAACAGCCTGTGACAGCCGGCTCGACATCTGCACGGCCAGCAGCGAGTGGCCGCCCAGTTCGAAGAAGTGGTCGTTGCGCCCAATGCGCTCGACACCGAGAAGCTCGGCCCAGATCCGCGCCAGCGCCGTCTCGATCGCGCCCTGCGGCGACTCATAGGCCGCCAGCGCATAGGCCTTATCGGCCGGCGCCGGCAGCGCGTTCCGATCGAGCTTGCCGTTCACCGTCAGCGGAAGCGCCGCGAGCCGCACGAACGCACTCGGCACCATGTAGTCCGGCAGCCGCGCACTTAAGTGCGCGCGCAAGGCGCCCGCAAGCCCGCCTCCATCGCCCTCGTCCGAGCCGGCCTCGGGCGCGCAGACCACATAGGCGATAAGATGCTTGTCGCCGGCGCCGTTCTGGCGCGCCACCACCACCGCCTCGCGCACCCAGGATGGTGACTGCGCCGATGCCGGCGCAGCCCTTGCCCGGCAGCGTCGCCACGCCATCAACTCTGGCGCTCGTGCTCGCCAACAAATTCGTCGACGGCATGCCGCTGTATCGGCTGGCGGACGCACCGGCGCGCGCCAATGTCAGCATCAGTCGCGGCGCACTGGCAATTGGGTGATCCGCTCAAGCGAATTGCACCTGCAGCGGGTGTATGACGCCCTGAAGCAAAAGCTCAGGTCGCAGCCCCTGATCCACTGTGACGAGACCTGGGTCCAGGTCCTCAAGGAGGACGGACGGGACGCGCGGACCAAATCGTACATGTGGGGGTAGCCCCGATGGCCCGGCGTCACATCGCGCCGCGGCCAACTGCGCGCATAGCCCGTGCGCCAAAATCCGCGCTTACCGATGATGACAACTCGCAAGCGCGTAATGCAAGAGATCGGTTTGCTCGAACACGGCAAACTGGAGCAATCTGATTTCATGAAAAAGATTACCGAAACGCGTGCTCCACCAGGGTTGGTACGCCACCCTGTCAATTGATCAAGCCCCGCTGCACGTCGATAGCCCTCTCGAAGGCTCTCGGCATGCGCTTTCGCTTTGCCTTCAGTTCGGGCACCAAGGACGAAGACCTTGTTCGCACGTCTACATCATCGGTAAAACGGGTACCGGAAAGTCGACTTCGATTGAGACGATGGGTCTCCAAGACCTTGCGTGAGGTCGTGAAAATGCCTCATCGATCCTCATGGCGCTCTTGTTGAGCGCTCGCAGCCTGCACGCAAAAGGTGCCGGACCTAGAAGAGATCGACCTTTAAATCCGGCCGCTCGCTCCCACGGATGGTAGCGGTCAGCGCTTGCACCCGCCGATTGTATTCTTCGCGCGATCGTCCTCGAACTGCATTCGAAAGACGAATTGCCTCTTATCGTGCCAAATGTTCTAAACTATCCCGCCAGAGAGCGGCTAGGACGTTTAATCATGGCTCATCAAGTGTGGACGCTCAGCCACGAAGTTTGTTTTTGGTACCATTGCGCTGGGGCTGGTGACGCTTGCGGCGTCGGGATCCCCGACGACGACACGGACCAGGTATCTAACCTCTCCTTCACCACCAAATCGAGCTGTCTCGGAATGGGGCTGCCGATCTGATGGTCATGGAGGAAGCCTATCTATTCTCCCGCAGGTGGGAGGCGGGCACAACATTCAATTCGTTCTGCCGTTGCAAAAGGAGGTCGTGTTGTGACCGCGCACTCTGAGTCGCCGCCCAAAGAAGCGAAGGCTGAGGAGCCGCTCGAAAAGGCGATTGTCTTCGTCATCGACGACGACTCCTCGATGCGTCGTTCGCTCACAAATCTTTTTCAATCGGTCGGCCTGGACGTTGTTGCGTTCGGATCGGCCCAGGAAATGCTACAGGGCAGGCGTCCAGCTGCTGCCAGCTGCCTCGTCGTTGACGTCAGGCTGCCAGGATTGAGCGGCCTCGACCTCCAGAGTGAAATGATCAAATTGAACCTTCAAGTTCCGATGATTTTCATCTCTGGCCATGGCGACATTCCGATGACTGTCAAAGCCATGAAAGGTGGAGCGGTCGATTTCCTCAGCAAGCCGTTCCGCGATCAGGAGCTGCTCGATGCCGTGGTCGCCGCGACCGACCGGGATCGCAAGAGGCGGGAGCTTGAAAAGACGGTTGCCAAGCTGCGGTCCTCGTTCGAAACGTTGACCACCCGCGAACAGGCGGTGTTGAAACTGGTTACAGCTGGCCTGATGAACAAGCAAATAGCTGCAGAACTCGGGCTCGCCGAGATCACGGTTAAGATCTATCGCGGACACGTAATGAAGAAAATGGGCGCACGGTCGTTGGCCGATTTAATCCGAATGGCTGAGACTCTGAGAGTGCATGCCAACCGCCCCGCACCAGCCTAAGTATTTTGCTGTTTCATCTTCTCAAACCACCTTGGTCCAGGCGGCCAAGCGTCTTTCCGGCATGACGTTTTGTCACGCCTTCGGTCTTTTCAATGGCGGCGCCAATCGGGATGCGCTCGCTCGACTTGCAGGTAATTCGAACTGAGCGCATGCGCCCGGTCGGTTCAGCGGCCATCAGCGGCGTACGGTGCAGTGCTTGGTGAAGAATTGGGGATCAAAGGCCGCTCGACAGCTCATCAGCAGCACAGAAATCAGATTATCGGTCCAAGCTTCGCGTCTTGGTATCTAATCGCGACAGGTTCTTTCGCCGAATCATCGCAAGCCGCTTTCTCGCTACGGCGCTCTGGAGGGCGCGCTTCGCGAGCGGCTTGCTGGGACTCGCGGCAGCTGATGAAGACACTAGGGTGCGCTTCGGTAACATTGTCATCTGAGGCAATATGAGGAGGCAGTTTTCCATGGCGCGCGACAGTAAACGTTGGAAAGCGCAAAATTGAGAACGGCTTCGTGCTTGTAGGCAAACCGAATACGCAAAAGCGCGGGCGGCGAGAGCAGCGGCGCGCGCCACCACCCCCCCGCGCGAAGCGGAGCTAAAGCGGGCGCGATCGACCCGACGCAGGATAGCGCGGGCAGAATTGATAAAAGCCAAGCCGTGGCTTGCCCCGAGCCTGACGTGGCGCGACAATGGGCGCTGCGTTATCGGCGCGACCAGGCCTTCAATGCATACGAGCGGCATCGCAATCGGCTCAAGAAGAAGTGGCGCGGCAATTACGACCAATTGCTGCGCGTGGCGATCCGGCGCGACGGGCGTTCCCTCAAAGGTGGAAGCGATACTGCGCCACAGCGCTGCCGACCTATGGCGTCCATCTCGAACGCCAATTCACCAGAAGCATGAGTAAGCGAGCCTTTCTCGATGGCGCTATCCACATCGACCACATTATCCCACTCTCGATAGCCAAGCCGTCCCTCGCTGCGCTACCACACTTTGACCGGGTCCTACCGGGATCGGATGGCCGGCGGGATCGCCGGACCGCGAACCTTGCGCATATCAGGCCCTTTAGGTTTTCGGTTTTGATTGAGCCCCGAAAGCGCGGGAAACGGCCAATAAACCGGGAATTCGGCTCTCGAATGGACGCTTCGATCGATAAAGCCGCCATCGGCTTGTGGCCCATGGGGCGAGTGCGGCCTTGATTAGCGCAATCGCGCCAGCAGTGTTTGTCAGCAAGCAAGAGGGGCGGCTAAGGCCACGAGGTACGGACGTGTAGAGGGCCGCCCCTCAAGACTGCGGTAGGGCCCATGCTGGGGGCTCTCTACCGAATTCATGAGGTGCCATACAGACGCACCCAGGGCAAGCGGAGCATACATCCTGCCGCGGCTCCGGCCTCGTCAGCTTCTCGAAAGCTTGCGCCGCCACTTCTAGAGTGCGCGCGCCGTATCGTCGTATCTTAGGGACGATAGTCTCCGGGAAACACCATGTCCTGGTCGACGAGGACGTTGAACATATAGCCTGGTCGGATCTCCAGTGTGGGTTGGACGTTGATGTTCTTGCTGATCGTCTGTTCGACGACCCGGCCAAACGTCTCGGCAAAGCTGTTTCGTGCGGAGTCGGACGGCGTCTGCCGATACCCATACGGCGAACCCGCCGGCACCGACATATCGATGCCGGCACCGATCGCGGCGAGCAGGATCGCGGAGCCGAACACCTGGACATAATGATTGTCGACCTGGTCGTTGAAGCCACCATAGCCTTCGGCATCGGTGCCGGCCATGCCGCCGATCTGCAACGTCGAGCCGTTCGGGAAGATGATGTCAGTCCAGACCACAAGGATGCGGCTTTGTCCGAATGCAACCTTGGAATCGTACCGACCCAGGAGTTTGGCGCCCTGTGGGATCAGCAGCTGATGGCCTGTGGCGCTGTCGTAGACGTTTTGGCTGACCTGGGCGGTGATGCGACCGGGAAGATCGGAATTGATGCCGGTGATCAGCGTCGCAGGAATGACGGAGCCGCGTTTCAATTCGTAGGCGGATGTCGGCGTGACCACCTTGTTGGGGAGGTAGCCGAGCTTCTTGAGGTCCGCATTGAAGAACTCCTCTTTCGCCGATTGTCCGTTCGGATCGATGTTCTGCGTACTGAGGCCGCCGCGAAGCGCCGCCGCATAAAGGTCGGACGCCCCGCGTGCAGGACCGGGTGTCATGGTCCTCTGAGACGGTGCTGCAGTGCTCATGGGAGCGCTCGACATTTGCAGCTTGCCGAGATTGACGGCGAGCGGTGAATCATAGGCGGCATCGCTCGCCTGCACGCGGGCCATGCGCTGGCGTTGCCGCTCGCGCAGATACTGCTCGTGCGCCTCCCGGTCGAGACGCGCTCGCCACAGCGCTTCCGACTCGAGCTGCGAGCCGCCCAGCTCTGCCTGATGTTGGCTGGCGAAGGGATTATTTGCAGGTTTTGGTGTTTCGAGCTGCGGCGGTGCCGGCTGGAATGTCTGTGCCTCCTGTTGATCGCCGATGATGCCGTTGGAGACACCCTTCTTCAGTTGATCTGCATAGGTCGACGCCGGGTTGGAAGAGGCGGTGTCGACGCCGGCGGGGCGACGGAAGTACAGGCCGCGCGAGGTCAGGCCATAGAAGATGACGGCGAAGAAGACGATCACTAGCACGATGGTGACGATGATAGGCAGTCGGTTCAGGCGGCGAATTCCTCTCGCCTCCTCTGCCTCCGGACTGCCGCCGAGCTTCAGGGATTGCACCATGACCGCCCTCTCCTAACCGCGCTGCATGACGGAGAGCGGGCTGGCCGGCGATGCTCCGGAGGCCGTCGCGGCATAGGCGCGGCCGAGTTCGACGCTGCCGGTCGACAAGCGCGCCAACACCTGACCGTTGTAGGACTCGATCACATAGGCGAGCGGAATGGTTCTCTCGCCGCCGGTCTTTTGATCGGTCGCGACCGCGTATCCCCAATTCTTGAGCGACGTCTCCAGCGCCTGGCCGAAGGGCGTGCCGTCGGGCTTCAGGATGATCGTGCCAGAGCCGGGCCTGACCTGCTCTGCGAGTTTCGTCACCATGTCGCCGGCGATCGCCGAGGCTGCGGGACCTGACAGATCTGATGGCGCCGAACTCGCGACCAGGGCACCGCCGCCGAACGACGCGCATCCCGCGAGCGGCAGGCCGAGCAGGCAGAGAAGGAGGAGCCGAGGCATCGAGGAGGCCTGCCGCATGATCAGCCTCCCCTCCGAATCGTCACCTTGTCCTGGTTCCAAAAGCCGACGCCGGACACCAGAATGGCGGTGTCGATCTGATAATCGACCACCATCATGTCGCCCTTCAGCCGGTAGTTGACGATGCGGTTCTGGCCGCCCGACACCACGAACAGGACCGGTGCATCC
>NZ_JASAUS010000261.1:0-6548 GCF_029953005.1 Bradyrhizobium sp. Mp27
GCCCTCCCGACGCAACGACAAAACCGTAAAGCCCCGCGTTCAGCATAACCCGGCAGGAATCCACTTAAATCCAGCGGGGCGCTGTCCAAACAACCGGGGCCAGCTCTGTCTATCTCTCCAATGTCCTGCCAAAACTTGGCCTCACAAACGACGTCTCCGTTGGGGCGTCAGGTGGCGGCCGAGATCGGGGGCCAGCGATTCGAACTTCTCTCGCAGCTCCTCAGTCAAAGCCCGCGCATCGGCGCCACTCTCAACCACCCGAGGATTCAGCAACACCAAGAGCTCGGTTCGGTCCTTGGCGTGCTCCGTGCTGCCGAATAGAGACCCCACCAAGGGAATGTCCTTCAGCACGGGAGCCCCGGAATCCATCCCGTTGGTACTATCCTGCATTAAGCCGCCTATCGCGATCGTATCACCGCTTCGCGTCGACACGGTGCTCTTGAGGCGGCGTACCGAAATGATCGGGGATTGGACGTTGGTCAGTGTGTTCTTGTTCGCGGTACTGACCTCCTGAAAGGTGTCAAGCGTCACGCTACCCCCGACGCCGATGCGAGGTGTTACAGCCAAAATGACCCCCGTGTCGCGTAGTTCGACGTCACTCACGATTGATGAACTCTGGCTTAGCGTGGATTGTGCGGATCGCGCGAGAATCGGAACCTGATCGCCCACTTCAATTGTCGCGGTTTGGTTGTCAACTGTCAGAATACGTGGCGCCGATACAACCTTGACATCCCCGACGCCACGTAGCGCGTGCAGCACAACGTTGACGCCCTTATTTGGAAACAAATAGGATAAACCACCTTGTGGAACGGCATCCAAATCCAGGGAGGAGAGAAGATAGTCAACGCCGTATCGCAGATGATCACTCAACCGCACCTCTGCGACAATGGCCTGGATCAGGACCTGCCGCGGCTTGACGTCGAGCTGATGAACTGCGGCTTCGATGATTTTGTCGTCCTGCGGCGTTGCCAAGATGACAAGTGCATTTTGGCTCGGATCTGGCTGGATCCGCACCGGTGCCGACAGGCCGAGACTGACTGCGGAGGCCACCGCATCGTCCTTTGCTTGCGTTGTCGACGCGGCGGCATCTGATCTTTCGTCCAGCAGGCCGGGAGCGTTCAGTGGCAGACTCGAACGATCGGATGCGCTTCCGATTGACAACTTTCCAAACTCCCTCGCGGGCTGCGCGCGAGGTTCGGCACTGGATGGCTGAGCACCAAAGACTCGTGCGAGCACCTGCGCCACTTCCGTAGCCCGTCGATACCGAAGCGGACGCACGTGAATGTTTGCCGCCGCCTCCGAGGTCTTATCCAGCTTGGCGATGATCCGACGAACTTGCTGAAGTAGCGCAGAATCATCCGCTACCACCAGAATGCCGTTCAGCCGCTCGAGCGGCGCAAGCCGAACGCGAGCTCTGCCCTGGCCATTCTGGTTGAACAAGAAATTGAGTTCTCGCTCTACCGCGGCCGGACTCGCCTGAGCCAGGGTATACAGCGCAAACGATTTGTGAGCCATAGCATCGGTGTCAAGCAAGTCGATGAGTTCGCGCGCGGAACTGACCGAGCTGGGCGGCCCACTGATGGCAATACCTTGTTCTCCCGGCGCGGGTGTCAGGTGCACGCTGTCCTCGACGTTTGGTCGGATGACCTTGATCACGTCAACTGGATTGACATAACGAACGGGAATCACTTGAACATCTGTTCGTACTCCGCCGGCGAGGTCGACCAAGCGCCCCACCCGAACTCCGCGGTCAATCACGGCCAATCCATAGCCGTACGGTGCCAGCGCTTGGTCGAGCAATCGCGGCACATCACTCGCGGGGACTTGGCCGGAGGTCCGAAGTGTCATTTTTCCCCCAACGCCCGGATCGATGATGACAGGCATGCTCACAATGTCGCCCATGACGTCATTCACAACTTGCCGAATATCGGCATTGGCGTAGTCGAGGCTCACGCGGGTGCTATTGGAGGTGACCGGCAGCCGCCGCTCCACCGAGGCGGTGACCCGCTGGGTTGGCGGCTGTGCCAGCAGTTCAAAGCTACTTGCATGCGGTTTCCCCGCCGAGAGGGAGAGCTCCGGCGCTCGCCAGCTGACGCTTGGCGAAGCCAGCAGAATACCACGTTCAGCAATCGGGTCGGAGCCGGCACATCGGGTGAGCAGTAGACAAACGAGGGTTCGGAAAATCTTGCTAGACATTTAGGAAGCGGCGTTCCCGCGAAGAATGCGCATCCATTCAGTTTCCATCCACTGCCGCACCTGCGCTCTTAACTTTAAGATAGTCGGGCAGAACAGGGCCATGCCTCGCTTATTATTGCCATCTCTTAACGAAAGTTGCCGATAATCATCTCCTTGATCTTTTGATCCCTCGAAAGAAGGTTGGACATCAGTGCAGCAACGTCATTGTGCTTACCCAGCAACCCCTGCAGGTGAATCATCGCCATCTCTCCTTCGCTGTTGGCGCCATCAATCGACGCCTTAAGATTATTGATGGCAGCATCGAACTGAGACTGCACACCCCTCTTGCCGCCAGTTTGCGTGTCGGGGCTTGGGAACGGCGGCCGCGCGCCGCGCTTTGCAAAATGCTCGTTAAGCTTTTCGTGCGTTGTTTTAGTTGCCTCGATGGGGATGCCTTTTTCGCGCATCCATTCAAACACATGCTGGGTCGTGCCTTGCGAATCGACGAAAGTGCCGTAATCCTTAGCTGCCTTTTCATCGGTCGGCCGATTGGTCCTCAGGACGGACAATGCCTTATTCATATCTTTTAGCAAATTGTTTCGCGCTTGCATATCGTCGTATGCGGACCGGATTAGATCCTGGTAGATGCCATACCGTTCCATCAGAACCAGCACCATGATCGAGCACAAAGACAGGCCACCCGGGAGAACATTTCCTACGCTGTTGGCCGACGTATAGGGCTGGTATCCAGACATTGCATTGATCATCTTACGCCATTCTCAAAGTTCAGACGTTTTCGTCGAACGTGCATTGCACTCAAGCCATATTGACGATCTTGCTTCTCGCCTCGGTATCGGCACGACGAATTTCATCAAGCTTGCCCAGAAAGTCCTGAATCACGGTCTCATAGCTCGCCATGAATTCACTCTCGTCCTCCATCTGCGCCCGCGCCTTGGTGCCGTCCGCCTCCAGCTTCGCCTTCTCCTCCTGGTAGTGCGTCGCCGCCATGTTCAGGCCGGCTCCCAAAAGCTTAAAGGCTTCTGTTGCGATTGTGCCCAGGCCATTCCATTTCATCGACGCCTGCTGGGCTGCTGTCTGTGCCTGGACAACGCGAGTAAACTCAAGGGGGTCCGTCGTGCTATCGGGCGCGTCCAGCCTAAGCGGGGCGCCAAGTGTATTGTCTCTGCTCGATGATGTGCTCCAGTCCAGACCTGTTGTCTCGATGTTGTCCTCCGAGGACCGTGCCTCGCGCTCCGGTGCTTGGGTAAGTTGCGCTTTGCCGTGAGGCTTGTCGTCGAGCTTCGGCTCGCCTTCCGGTTTGTCAAAGCGCTGCGCTCGACCTGTAGGGCTGTTCGGGGCTGGCGTCTCCAAACCAGACTTCGGAAGCGGCGTCTGGATCTTGGCCTTGTACAGCTCATCGAAGCGCGCCTGAAACTGGCGAGCGCCCTTGAGGTTCACGCCGGCGCCTAACATGGCGCCGCCAGAGGTGGCTATTGCGCCAAACAACTGGCATAGCCCTGAATTGCGAAGCGCCTTGGCCGCAGCTTCCTGCGCAGCGATCTCGACGTTAAGCGCAGCCGACCGGTCTGACCTCGCCGCCTTGCGGAACTCCGCATTGAGCCGAACGATGAGCGCGGCGACCGCTGATATGTCGTTCCCTGTAGCAAAGTCCTTCAGCTTGGCCTGGACGTTCGAAAGCTTCTGGATCTCTACGTCCGCGAGATCCGGTGCACCAACTGATCCCCAACCCGGCGCCCTCTCAACGCGATCCGCAAGAGGGCGTGTGATCTCGCCTTCTGGCACGTTCCTGCCGGCGACCGTAGCAGAGATCGGCAGCCACGGAAGTTGTTGATGCGCGGCAGCATCCAAGAGGTCGTACCCGCCAACGGTCCTTTCACGTTCGATTTTAACTACCATCGCTACGTTCCTTAAATTCGACAACTGACCTTGAGCAGTGTGTCAACCAAAATGCCTTATGAGATTGGCGTTGGCGTCACTCTGACTCTCAATCGCCTCGGCAACCTTCTGTGTGGTTATCGTCCTGTCGAGAAGCAATTGCCTGATGAAGTCCATCTCATCGCCTTGCAGCTGTCTCAATCTTGCAATGCGGCTGCTAATTTCAAGCGTTTCCGCCTGGGCGTCCGTTGCCTCCTTCTGCTGGACGCCATTGGCGATGCTGGCGGCAGCCGCGCCCACCGAGGCCACTGCTTCGCCGACCCGAGCCGCCGTCGAAACCCTCTGTCCGATCTGAACAGCCTTGACAGAGTTAGACGGTACCAAGGCGGTGATGCGCAATCCATTCGCAGTTCCATTAGCAAAACCAGCGCCGACCGTGAGCACCGAGATGGCGAATATGATGCCAATCGTAATGACCATGCCCAAGGTTCTGGCCTTGCCGCCCTCGATTCCGTCTTTCTCGAGACTCTTCACAATTGCCGCGGTCATCTTATCGATGACCCCCGTCTCGGTGAGAGTCGCTACTCCAACGTTCACTGCCGCCGCCATGACAGCAAGAGTTCCACCAGTGGCAACGGCAGCCAGGACCGACAATCCAACCGCCAGCCACCCGAAGAACTTCATGATGCCGGAGCTCTTCTTTGCTTCTGCCGATCTTTTTGCCGCTTCAATGATGCTTTTAGAGATTTTCTCGTGCAACTGCCTTTGCTGCTCTCCCCAGTGTCGCGCGTCCTCTATTCCGGCTGCGAGCTGTCCATCCGTCATCTTGGTCTTTAGAGCCAGAAACTTGGTAAGGAGGTCAATCGCATCGAACGCACGTGGTGCCGCTAAGCTTGGAATCGCACCTGACGCAACAGGCTCTCCGGAAACCGATTGCGGCAGCAGGTTGGCGTCGGTCTTGCGGCCATTGCTCGAAAGACCGATGGCGGAGGCACTGAAAGGCAGCGTCCCGACTTCCGGGAGTGTTTTGCTCGTAAACGCCCTCATGTTCACTCTATCCATGGTTGGACCCCACTTGGGATTTGAGGCAGTTTAGCATCATCAGCCCACGCCCGGCCAAAGCCTTGTGTTCGGGCCTTCCGACACTCAGCGCCAAGGCATTCTCGAGTGCGGTGATGGCCGCTGCGGGATGATCGAGTTTGATGAAGCATTCCGCAGCACGAAGCGGTATCTGCGGGTCCTCGCCATTCAGGAGCCCGGCCAACCGATAGGCGTGCATGGCGTTTTCTGGGTCCCCAAGCATCTGACTACTAGCAGCCAGACCAAACCAAAATCGTGCGTCAATGTGCCGGTGTAAGCACAAGAAGCGAAAAAAATTCCGCGCCTCTTCGTACTTGCCGCAAGAATAGTAGCGATGGCCAAACACATATAGAGCCTCAAGCTCATCATCCGTGATCCCAATGACGCTAGCTAGGTCAGCGCGCCCCGTCGTGAAGTCGATGGCGAGCTGTGCCAGCCGCTCAGTGTCTGTCGCATCCCCACCATTCAACAGGTCACCATCCGTCATCCTCATCATGTCACACTCTTCGTAGAGAGGGCTTGGTGCTTGGGACATGCGACATTGACTCGGGGGCCGGCAGGATGTGACTGAGGGCCGCCAGTTCGTCCGCATACGCCCTTTGAAACGCTTCATCCTGATCGCCGACAAATGCAGAAATTGAAGCGGCACTCATAGTGCTGTCGCCCAAAGGGCAGGCGCAACGGCCAAGCTGTTCGCGAGCCCGCGTCAAGAGACTATCCATCTGTGCGATGGTCTGTCGCGCAGCCTCCATCGTATCATCGAGGTTCATTGACCCTCCCAGACGAGCACAGCGGGATTCGAAGCCGCTATCGCCGCCAGCCCCGCTCAAGGGGCCACGACCTGCTCTCGGAAACGGCGGCTCAAGGCCACCGACAGGCATCGTCTCCCGATGATAAGGTGTGCCAGAATCCCCTTCCTCCTCACGATGAGGGGTTCCCGCAATTGGCCAAATGGCATTCCTCCGTGTCCCGGTTGGATCAACAACGCGTGTTACTACTAGAGGCGGCGCACGGCGCAAAATACTCGATCGCTATGAAGGCATAGGCGCCCGTGATGGATCGGTGCGTCCTTGTGCGAGCGCACCAGACGGCAGCTCTAACCCAGAAGCACGTGTCGTTGCGCCAAACGAAGCGTTCGGTATGAGATTGTCGCCGAGCCGCGCGCATTTTCGGCCTTAAGCAGGTAACGATACAGATCGCATTAGCGGCCGATTGGGTTCCGCAGTCGCCTTGGACGAAACGCCAGCAAGCAGCTCACACTTTTGTGCCGGACCGAGCGGTCGACGGTAAACGGTACGAGAGGCCCACGGAGCCACGGACTTGGTGCGGACGGCCTACGCACCGCGCTTGAAGCGTATAGGCATCCAGAACTGCCGGAGGGCCTCGACGGTTGCTGG
>NZ_JASAUS010000262.1:0-6539 GCF_029953005.1 Bradyrhizobium sp. Mp27
TGCCGAAAGTCATCGCCGGTGTAAAGTTCATCGACGGAATCGAAGTCATTCCGAACACTGAAAGCCACGCCGCCTGATCAGGCCGCGTCACCCAAAATCAGCCATAGCTCCACTGGAAATGCGCCAGTCTTCTCGTCAAAAAGCCTGTTGAGAAAAATCGCAAAGTCAGGGGCCGCATCGTCGCCTGTAGGACCGAAAACCTTGAGAGGTTCCTTGCGGACCTCGTGGCTCAGCCAAAGGAACGCAGGCAAGTCGGAAACGTGATCTGGATGAAGATGGCTTATTCCGACCATCCACAAGTCTTCGAGTTTGGCTTGCGATTCACCAAAGCGGTGTTGAGCGCCACCGCCCATGTCGATGAGTATTCTTGCGCGCCCCTCGATCCAGACCAGATAACTCGACGATGCCCGAGTGGGATTCATTCTGGGGCCACCAGAACCGAGGATTTGCACGTCGAGCGGCGTTGTGCCGCAACTCTGTCCGAAAGCGCTCAAACTGTTCAATGACGCACAGAAACTCCCCAGCAAGAAAATAACCGGAAGCCGAACCATGAAGACACCCATGTGTTCAAACAGAGTCTATCAAATCGGTCTTGCAAATTTCACGACAGGGCATTTTGCCAGCAGCTAAGCTAGTCAACGGGGGTAACAGCGGCAAGTCATGATCGCTAGGGATCGACGTCTGCGGGGTCATAAGCGGACATCTGAGCAAAGACTACAAAGCGTCCGCTTTGGGCCAATAACGGAAGTCGCGATTGGACAACAGGTCCGCTGCCATGGTCGGCAATAAATATCGTACGTGAAGTGGTTCACAAATGGACGGTCCAGACCGCGATACGCTGAGCGGGCTCTTGGCCGACGTGCGCCAGTGGGATCAGCAGATTCGAGATCGAACATCGACGTCCACCGCTCCGTCGCACGTATCGTAATTCGCAATGCTGGCACAATGAACTGGCAAAGTTGGTTCGATGGCATTCTGTGCGGCCGAGAGCCCAAGAACGGCCAATCTCGTCACGCAATTCAGAAAGTTGATTGGAGAATAAGCCACACGATAAATCAGATGGAGGATCCGATGGTAAAGAGAGCGATTGCGCTCGGCGGAGGCGGTCCGGCAGCAGGATTGCACATCGGGGTTCTGGAAGCCCTTGCCAACGCAGATATAGAGTTTGACGTGTGGGCGTTGTCCTGCATCGGCGCCTGGGTTGGGATCGTCTACAATCAGTTTGATGGAGTTGAAAACAAAGTCAGGGCGGGAAAGACCTATCAATTTTTCAAGAATGGGGTGTTTCGAGACGACGAAGGCTATAAGCGCTTCCCCATAAACACCGTGTTTGGTCCGGATTGGGCAGGAAGCATGAGCAGGGCTCTGACCAGCTTCGTCATGGATCCTAAGAACTATCTGCATTTATGGGACCCATCGACCGTGGTGAATGCCTTCAGGGATTCTATGTCGCTCTGGTTCCCTCAACAGAAGTTCACGATCCCGGACGACGGGGACATCAACAGATGGATCCTTAATCAGGTCCTGGCACCCAATCCCTTCGTTCGCTATCTCACGTCAATGATGTACTTGTCCCATGTCACTGGCCTCTCCAAGATCAACTATCCGAATAGCCAGTTCATGAAGAGCATAAATTTCGAAGCGCTCAAAGAGCCTGGAAAGCCCGTCATATTTCACAACGCCTGGAATCTCGATGACCATAAGCTCGCGTTGTTTTCCAACCGACCAATGCTCCAGCAAGCCGACAAGAAAGAGTACAAAGGGCCAATCAGCGCGTCCAGCCTATGTGCGTGCTCAGCTCTTCCCTTCATCGAAGAAACAGTTGAGATCGACGGAGTTACGTACTGCGAAGGAGCGCTGATCGACACCGTCAACTTCGAGAGCTTGCTCGAGGAGCACCATAACCCACCGGACGATACGCTGGACGAAGTATGGGTCAGCAGGATCGTTGATTCAAAGAAGGTCCGCAAACCGAAAGACCTTCATGATGCTCTGGCGAATCTCTGCCAGTTATTCGCAGCGACCGTTGGCGAAGATGACGTCAGGATCTTCAAATATCACGTGCAGTACGACGAACCCAAATGGGAAGGCATAATCGTCGAGATCCAGGTGCCGGGGCACATCAATTTCAAATGGAATCACAGCAACCTCTATAACGGGCGAGAGCTGGGAAGAGCCGCTGCGGAACAGGCAATCAAGAGGTATCGCGCACATCCAAACCTTCCGCCGCATGACGGGCCGCACTTTATAAATGAGCATCCGGAGAAAAACGACAAGGAGGGATGGCAAAAGGTGCAAGATACGTATCGTAAATGCCGAGAGCGAGCGGATGCGTAGTGCCAAGGTTAAAGTAGCTCTACAACCGCTGAACCGGACTCCACTATCTGTCGTCCAGGCAGAATTACCGCAGTCGGTGGAGTAGCGCCCTTGCTTGTTTTAGATCCTGCGTTTCAAAGCCCTCGGTGAAATCCGCGTAGACGGGAGCAAGCAGGTCGAGCGCTTCATTGCGTCTGCCCTGATCGACCCACAAGGCGCCGAGGTCCACTGCAACTCGAAGTTCAAGGGCCTTGGCGTGTTGGCTTCTTGCAGTTGTAAGTGCGCGCTCGAACAGTGATTGCGCATCGGTGCCGGCTCCCGGTACGCCATCGACGAGCAGCACGCGCGCCTTCAGTCGATACAGTTCGGCCTCAAATATCCGCTCGCTGTTACGGCTGGTTGTAGCAAGGCCTTGTTCGATCAGATCGAGCGTGGCTTCGCGCTGACGGCTCGACAGCAACGCCGGGCTCAGGAGCACGTATAGGGCCGTGATGCCGAGCTGATAGCCGGCGTTACGGTATTCATTCATCGCAGCCTGGATTTCCGCGAGCGCGGCGGACGAAGGATCAAGAAAGCTGGCACTTATCCCCCGGACGGCGCGCGCCAATCCTCGCCATTGCCGAAATCCGTGCTCCTCCGACAAGGCGAGACAGCGCTCGGCATAGCCGTGCGCAGTCAGGAACTCGCCCCGAAGAGCGTGGAGAATGGACGCATAATAGCATCCATAAGCCTGCGAATGCGGATGACCGATCGCGTCGGCACGCCGAACCGCGGTGTCCAGTCGTTCGAGCGCGGTATCGGGGCGGCCCAGCAGCCAGAGCGCCCATGACATCAGGGCAAGGTCGGCTACGCCCGCATCCTGGCCGGCGGCACGCGCCGCCAACCTGTCCTGCTCGTTGCTTGCCTCGAACGCGTCGAAGGCCCGTACGATCACTTCGTGGGCTCCTGTGAGATGTCCCATGAAAAGTCGAATCATGCCTTGTCCACGCATCGCGTTGAGCAACGTTGGTCGATCGCCGCGCGCCTCCGCGAGTTCGAGCAGCGCCGAGATCATTTCCTCGGCGACCGGCAACTCGCCACGAATGACGCTCGCGGTGGTCAACCAGAACATAATTTGTAGTTGCTCGGGGGGATCTTCGAGGCGCTGGCACAGCTCGCGTGCGCGAGCGAAGATCGCCACCGCATGTGGCGATGCCGGTCCCTGGGTAGCGATCAGGCATGGTCCCAGCGCGAACTGGAAATCAAGCTCTCGTCTGTCCTTCCGAGCACCGTCGGCCAAATGGGCCAACACCTCGATGCCCTTCCGCAGGTGTGCGATAGCTTCGAGGTTGGCGGAGCGCATGGCCGCCTTCCTTCCCGCCTGAAGCCAATATTCCCCTGCCTTTTCGAACAGTCCCGCCTCCGTGAGGTGGAGCGCGAGAGTCTCGGGTTGAGCCTCCACGATTTCCGGGAACTGTTGCTCGAACACGTCCGCGATGGTGGCGTGCAGCGTAGCGCGTCGGCTCTTCAGAAGCCCGGATTCGGCAGCGTCGCGTACCAGCGCATGCTTGAAAGTATAGACCGCCCGGGGGATCTCGCCCCGGCAGAATATCAGCTCCGCCCGGACAAGCTGGGCAAGTGCCTCCTCCAGCGTCTGCCTTGGCAACTCGGCAACGGCGCTCAGCAGTTCGTAGGAGAACTCGCGCCCCACGACGGCGCCGATCTGAGCCACGTATTTCACCGGAGCCAATCGGTCGAGCCTGGCCATCAGCGATGCGCTCAACGTCGTCGGAATCGCCATCGATGGTAGCGGACGGCTGAGCGTGTAATGGTCGTCCCGCTCCTGTAGCAGCCCGGTTTCGAGCACGGCCTTCGTCAGTTCCTCGACGAACAAGGGTACGCCATCGGTACGGGCGAGGATTTGGTGCATGACCTCCTCGGGGAGCGTCTTGCCGGCGGTGACGCGCTCGACCAATGCCGCCCCGTTGCGCCGACTGAGCCGCGTGAGCGAGATCGTCGTCACATGGGCATGACCAGGCCAGGGCGGCGCGAACTCCGGTCTCGCCGTGATCAGCAGCAGCACGCGAAGCCGCGGCAGCTTTTCCAGTGTAACCGCGAGCAGTTCCAGCGACGTCGGATCCGCCCAATGGGCATCCTCGAATATGACGAACACCGGCTGACGCGCCGCCAATGCTTCGAGCTGGGCCAGGAACGCTGCCAGCGTCATGTCCTTGCGGGTCTGCGGAGTCATTTCGGGAAGGCGATAGCGGTCGCGAAGCGGAAGCGACAGAAGATTGGCCAGGGCCGGCACCACGCGGTCTGCATCGGCGCCAAACCGCAGGAGCAGAGCTTCAAGTTTGGCAAACTTCTCCGTCGGTGTCTCGCCTCGCTCGAACCGGGCGGCACGTTCGAGGTTGGCGATGAACGGATACAGCGCACTGTTGGCGTGGTGCGCCGAGCAGAAGTGCCGTACCGTAATGTGCGGTTCGGCCTGGAGCCGCTCTTGAAGCGCCAGCGCGATATGCGACTTACCGATACCCGGCTCTCCAGTTAGAACCACGACGCAGCCTTCGCCCGACGCGGCATGCCGCCAGCGCCGCAACAGCAGCTCGATCTCCTCGTCACGCCCGATTAGCGGTGTCAATTGCGTCTTGTGCTGGGCCTCGAAGCGGCTTTCCACTCCACTGATCCCGAGCACCTGCCATGCAGGTATTGGCTCCGCCCATCCCTTGAGCGCGACAGAACCGAGATCGCGGTACTCGAAATGTCCATCGGTGAGCTGGTGCGTGCTCTCGGAGATCAGCACCATGCCGGGCTCGGCGAACTGCTGCAGGCGAGCGGCCAGGTTCGGTGTCTCACCAATCACCGCCTGCTCCTTGGCGGCGCCTTCGCCGGTCAGATCGCCCACGACGACCATTCCGGTGGAGATGCCAACGCGGACCTGTAGTCTCGTACCGATATCTGTCTGGAGATTGGCCACGGCATCGACCAGTGCCAGCCCCGCACGTGTCGCCTGCTCGGCATCGTCCTCGTGGGCCTGGGGATAGCCGAAATAGGCAAGCACGCCATCCCCCATGTACCGCGCGATGACGCCCTCACTCCGGGCGATAACATCCGCGATGCAGTCGTGATAGGCGCCGATGACTGCGCGCAAGTCCTCTGGATCCAGTCGGACCGAAAGTGCCGACGAATCCACGAGATCGCAAAACATGACCGTCAGTTGGCGCCGCTCGGCACTGTCCCGCGGCGCTGGTTTGGCGGCCGTTCGGGCTGATACGAGGACTTCACTCTTGAGTTCTGCAATTGCGCGCAGAATTTTGCGCCGGTGCCCAAGCAGGACGCCAAGGTCCTTGAGGTCCTGCTCCGTGAGATCGCTAACGACCGAGAAATCGATGCCGTTCTCGGCGAAACGCTGGGCGTACTCCCCCAAACCGATCGATGCGAGCCACTCTGCAGTACCTGTCATGGGATACCTTGGCCTCTACGATAAGAATAGCACATTGGAAGAGTCTGCGAAGGCGCATCTATCGCCGGAAGCGCAGATCGCCGGACCTCTCGCCCAATTGAAAGGGCTCCGGCGAAAACTGGATGCTGCCAGCGATGTCGCAGTTGGGTCAAAAACCGACATCAAGCAGACGGCCACGATAGGTCGGCCATGAGCCAATAGCGGTCCTCAGCGAGGCCGGACGTAATATGCACTTTGTGCCAAAATGCTGATTCAAGATGGGGCGCAACTGATGTTCGATTTGTTGCGCCAATTTTGGGATGATTGATTAGCCTTTGCTGTGGCCCAAGATGTCGGCGCGCAAGCGGCTCCATTTCATCGGGTGATGGTATGCTCCACCGTTCCCAATTGTCGCGGGCGGGCTTTAGCTTGCCGATCCCCTAGTAACCGGGGTGTCCGAGTTGGCGATGGAAGCCACCGGCTGTCCATGGGCAGCGATGATGGCATTGTGCCACTGTTTTGCCCGACGGATCAAGCTGATTTCGTAAAATCCGCAGTTGCTGGGTATCAAGCCATTGATATCGCTGCCGCCAGCTACTGTGCATGGGGTTGTTTTTCGATATTTTTGTTGTGCGGCTCGCCGAGCCCGAGCCCGAGCCCGAGCCCGATCCCGGCTCGCTCTAGTGTCCACCTAGTACCCGGAATCAGAGCTGAGTGATACGGCGGCCTTTGAAACGGCGTTGACGGACCTTTTTCTTGGTCCAGACGAAGGGCTCGGCTCTGTCGTTGTATGCGTTGA
>NZ_JASAUS010000263.1:0-6536 GCF_029953005.1 Bradyrhizobium sp. Mp27
CATCGGCTCGCTGCTCAACGCCATCTACAATCGCAATGGCGAAGTGACCGGCCGCACCTTGTTCCTGCTCGATGAGGTCGCTCGGCTCGGATACTTGCGCATTCTCGAAACCGCGCGTGATGCGGGCCGCAAATACGGCATCACCCTCTTGATGCTTTACCAGTCGATCGGCCAGATGCGCGAGGCCTATGGCGGGCGTGACGCCACCAGCAAATGGTTCGAAAGCGCGTCCTGGATCTCCTTCTCGGCGATCAACGACCCTGAAACGGCGGACTACATCTCCAAGCGCTGCGGTGACACGACGGTCGAGGTGGATCAGCTGAGCCAGTCCTCGCAGACATCGGGTTCCTCCCGCACCCGGTCCAAACAGCTCGCGCGCCGGCCGCTCGTGCTGCCGCATGAAGTGCTGCGCATGCGAACGGACGAACAGATCATTTTCACCGCCGGCAACCCGCCGCTGCGGTGCGGACGCGCCATCTGGTTCCGTCGCACCGACATGCGGGCGTGCGTCGGCGAGAACAGGTTCTACCGGGGAGAAGCTGGCGGGCGTAGCTGATTATCGCGAAAGCGGCGATCAGGGAAAGACTCGGCCAGCATACAACAGACCGGCTGGCTCCCAACTAAAGAAAGAACGGGCGTGCGGGGAACGGCAATATTGTCGGAGATGAAAAAGTCGAGACGGAACGCATCAGCAACGACGGCATACCGGGCTCGATGCTCGGCTCGACGTATGAGCCAGCGCATCACCTCGCCCGCCTCACCCGTAAGCCGCCTAATTTTTGCCCGTTCAGGCCGCAACAAAATGCTCAGCGATTTGCGAGGAAGAAAAGCAGATGGGCGATAACACCGATCTCGAAAGCAGAGTCGCTGCAGCGATACGACACTATCGCGCGGCGCTCGACTTGGCGGAAAACCTGGAACGAGAGGACGCGTGCGCACAACGAGCGCTGTCGAGCATCCTACTCGATTTAAAGCGTGCTTTGCGAGGCGAAGTGGCACCGCATCTCAACAACAGCCTATTTGAGATTGGCTCCGCAGCGGTTGCGCGGTCGGACAAAACGCGGGACGCTCTAGTGGAGGCGACTGCGCGATTGGATTCCGCCCGTCTAACTTTGGCTGCCCTGCAACAGCAGTTGGGGTATCTTCCAAAAGTGCCGAGGGGAGCGGATCACATGTTAGGTTAGTAATAATTATCAGAAGGTTTCCCGACCATTTCAGAGCGGCGGCGGCAACGCTCTGACGGGCTCGTGTCCCAGCCAAAATCCCGCGCCCGAAACAGACCTCTCTGCGCCCTCGTGTTTGGGACCGCCGAGGTACAGTGCGCGAATCGGAACCTTGCCGGATCCCAAGCCTTCCAATGCACCGTGCAAGCGCTTTCCCGTCGCCTCGTCGCGTCCACCTATGCAGGGATAGACCTCGACGCACTGGCTCGATCGTCCTGTCGAGCGCGCACAGCTTCTGATGACGCTGACCAGCGCGAGTCCTGGTCGAGTTTTCTTCTGCTTGTGATTCGGCGTGGAAACGGCTTGCAGCATTTTTGGCGCGGCTGGGATCATGTGATCAAGCTCAAAAAAATAGTTAGACGACACGCCGAGGACGGTCTTCTCCTCTTGCTCGATGCCGCAGCCCCCCGAAAGAGGTCGGGGGCCCAGCTATGCCGACCTTCTCGAGGCAATCGGCTACCTCATCCATCCAGAACACGAAAATATTCTCCTTTGGGGCCAAATGGTTCGACCCCAATGCTTACGATCAACGTCGAACCGATGCGTTCGAACCACCCATCTCATTTGGTGGCGCCTGCTCCGGTGCGATCGATGACCCAGGCCACCACGTAGCCCTTGGCCTGCTCGGCCTGCACGTGCCGGACGGCCTCAGAGTAGGTTAGTAAGGGCTCCTGCGCCGGGTAGATGATGCGGTTGGTCGGGGTGACGAAGTCGTGGCAACACACGCGGTAGTCTTTAGCCTCGAACATCGAAATCCTCCTCTCGTCTCAAGTAGCGCGGCGAAATGCTCGCACTTTCAAGTACTGGCCTACCACACGGAATGCGGCCTTTAAGAGGCCGCGCGCTTTTTCAGCACCCCATAAGGTCGGTTCGGCCTGCCAGACACAGGTAGGCGATCTCTGACAACATCGCGCGCTTGATTTTCAGATGCAGCAGCACTGGCAAACAAGTGCCGGGGTGTCATTCCATAAGATCACCCATGTCCGAACTTCGATTTCCTGTTCGTCCGCAATTGCTCTGTTGCTAGCTTCAACGGCTGCTTGCACCAATATCACTGGGTCAGCTTACAAAGCGTCCGCATTGCTTTAGCTTAACTCCAGGGCAGCACAGCGATCTCACAGATCGTCCGCCAGCGCCTGGGTGAGTCCGATTGGTCCAACTGGCATTAGCTTCAACTATGCCAACGTATAGCTTTCGAAGGAGCGGTTCCCCTGTCACTCTTTTTGAGTGCGATGCATAGCTGAGGACAGGCGAGGTCGTCGCTATGAGACGTCCTCGAAGTTGTCCAAACGATTGCGCCACTCTGATTGGGACTGTACGCCATTCCAGAACGCCGAGATTGCAGACAACGCTTGGCAAGATGCTCAGCACGGAAAGGCAGGCACAAGTCTGGGCGCCAACTCTCCTCCACGCATGAAACCGACGCTAAGAAATTGGATTGAAGTTGACTCTCCGTTCTCCTCCCTGGACCAAACGAGAAGACGAATTGCTGCGCGAGCTTGTTGATGCAGGCTCACCCGTGAAATCCATTTGCGAAACGCTTAACAGGTCCGAGCCAGAGCTTCGTAGCCGCGGCTACTGCATTGGCCTACCAAGGAAATGGTTTAAGCGAACAGCCGCCATCTGACGCGGAGGCGGCGGTTATAGGTAATTCTATTGAACCGGCCTCTCAGTAGCGGCAGATCTCCGAGGCCGCGTTGTCTATATCGGCCACGACCTCATGGATGAGGGTGCGCACAATCCGCTTCTTGAGGCGAGCATCCGTCGTCGGCGCAGCCCAGACCGTTTTGAGGTTCGAGACCAGAACGCCGAGCGAGGCTGCTGCGGCTGGGACGCATCTATCCGGGCAAGACGACGTGGGGACCAGCCCATATGAGATGGCTGACATCGCAGAAACCCGAGCATCGCGAGCAGCGCAGTAAGCGCTTAGCCGTCACCCTATGGACGCAGGCTTGACGCTTTGCGGAATCGCCACGGCATGAGGTCTTCGATTCTGCTATGGGGATGGCCATCGATAATGGCCTCGAGTGTTTCGGCGATGTAGGCGGCCGGGTTGACGTCGTTGAGCTTGCAGGTGGCGACGAGCGACGCAAGCAAGGCCCAATTTTCAGCTCCAACCTCATGCCCGGCGAAGAGAGCATTTTTTCTGGTCAGGCAGACTGGCCGGATGGCGTTCTCGACCGGCTTCGTGTCGAGCTCGAGGCGCCCGTCTTCGAGGAAGCGGGTCAGCCCCTGCCAGTGATTGAGCGCGTAGCGGATGTCCTCGGCGAGCGTCGAACCGCTGGAGATCATCGACAGCTGTTTCTCGAACCAAGGCTTTAACGCGGCGATCATGGGCAGCGAGTGCTCCCTACGCGCGGCCAGCCGGATGTCCGGCGATGAGCCGCGCACCATGGCTTCGATGGCGTAAAGCTGTGCGATGTGCCGAACGGCGGCCTCGGCGATCGGCGATTTGCTGTTACGGGCCAATTTGACGAAGCGCCGGCGCAAATGGCTCCAGCAATGCACGAGCGTCCACGGCCCTTGCGGTCGAGCGACTTCGGTTAGCCGGTCATAACCGTCATAGGCATCGCATTGCAGGAAGTGTCCGCAAAAGCCATCCAGGAACTGCTCCGCAAAGGCACCGCTGCGACCGGGGGCATATCGGAACAGCACGATCGGCGGACTTGGACCGCTGTGGCCGCGGTCGTCGGAGACGATCGCCCAGAAGTAGCCTTTCTTCGTTTGGCCACGCCCGGGATCGAGCACCGGCGCCGTGGTTTCGTCCATGAACAGACGATCCGCCATGGCTAGGCGGTGGCGCATGTGGTCCGCGATGGGCTGAAGATGGAAGCAGGCGCGGCCGGACCAGTTGCCCAGTGTCGCCCGATCAAGTCGGATGCCCTGGCGCGCATAGATCTCGGCCTGGCGGTAAAACGGCGTATGGTCGCCAAACTTGGAGACGATCACGTGCGCAATCGCCGCTTCGGTCGGCAGCCCGCTGGGCACGACGTGCTCCGGTGCGTGCGCCTGCACGACAGGGCCCGAGCAGTGGCGACAGATGTATTTCGGGCGGCGCGTGACCAACACCCGCCATTGCGCCGGGATCACGTCGAGGCGTTTGCTGACGTCCTCGCCGATCTTCGTCATGGCGCCGCAACCGCACGGACAGAGCGTGCTCGCAGGCTCGATGATCCGTTCCACCCGCGGCAAATGGGCAGGCAAGCAGCCGCGATTGCGATGAGAACCTTGATCCGGCACGCTCCGCGAGCGGCCCTTGATCACAGCCTCGGCTCTTTCCTGCGCCGCGTCCAGAATGCCCTGCGCGATCTCCACGTCTTCCAACGGTAAGTGATACTGATCTGGCCGCAGCTTCTCGGACTTCGCGCCGAACTTTTCGCGGCGCAATTCGCCGAGGATGACCTCCAGCCGACGTCGGGCTTCTTCCGACGCCGCCAGCGCCCCCTGATGCTCGCTCAAGGCCGCCTGCGTTTGCGCCAAAAGCGCTTTCAGTTGTTCATTTTCGTCGCGCAGCTGCGGACTGGTGCCGTCCTTGCGCAGAATTACGAGATTGCAGGGAGATCACTCATGATAGAGCTGCGCAATCGAGTTGTTCAAGTCAGCAGCTTCGGTGATCCGGAGAGGCTGGAGGTGATCGACGCTCCCCTGCCGACAGCTGGTCGGGGAGAGGTGCGGGTCCGTGTAATCGCGTCAAGCCTCAATTACACCGAGGTGTTGATCAGGCGCCACCTATACCCGCAAACGATGCGCCTCCGCCCGCCGTTCGTAATGGGTTACGACGTCGTCGGGATAATCGATCAGCTCGGTGAGGACGTGCACGATTTTCAGATTGGCGACCGCGTGGCCGACATGACTGTGGTCGGGTCAAACGCCGATTATCGTACGCTTCGGGCGAACGACGTGGCCCGCGTGCCGATAGACGTAGACGCAGCGGAGGCGGCCACCCTGATCTTGAGCTGGACGACCGCGTACCAGCTTCTGCACCGCGCGGCCCGGGTGCAGCCAGGTCAGCGCGTGCTGGTGCACGGCGCCGCTGGCGCTGTCGGCCAGGCGCTGCTCATCCTTGGAAGGCTGGCCGGTCTCGAGCTGTGGGGTACCGTGCGCGGCGAGCACATGGTGCTCGTCCGAGAGCTGGGGGCAACGCCGATCGACTGCGAACATGAGGACTTCACGCGCGTCGTGTCGGGCGGATTCGACGTCGTCGTCGATGGAATTGGCGAAGACGGCTATCGCCGCTCATACGGAGCGCTCAAGCCAGGCGGCCTGCTCTGCGCCATCGGCTTCTCTGCGAGTGTGCAGGCACAGCGCGGCATGTTCCCCATCCTGATGGAGATTGCGCGCCTGTACCTGTGGAGGCTGTTGCCCAGCGGCAAGCGCGCTCGCTTTTACTCGGTCAATGCGATGCGGGCGCGACATCCGACCTGGTTCAAGGATGACTTGGAGCGGCTGTTCGGGCTTTTGGCAACTCGCGCCATCCGGCCGCGCGTCGCCGAGCGGATCTCCTTCAACGAGGTCACCGAGGCTCACCGCCGCCTCGAGGCGGGAGGTCTCGAGGGCAAGCTCGTGCTGTGTCCGGATCTCGCACCCCGATCCGTGAATGCCGCAACAGAAGCTCAGGGACGGCCGATTAGGCTCCATAGGCCGCCCAGCAGAACTGCACATAGAAAAACCGCTGTAGAGGCCCAGGGAATGTCCAGAGCGAACGTGATCCGCCCGATGTTGTAGGCAAACGCGGCAAATGCCAAACACCAGCGCCGAAAAGATGATATCAATCGGCTTGTGGTGATCGCGTAGGCCGACATTGGCCACGTAATAGCCTGTGCTGTCCGCCGTCAGGACCTGTGAGACGGGGAGGATTTCTGGTTCATCGTAGCCACCGTTTCAAGATGCCGCTGGCCCGCTTCACGCCGGTGGATATCTCATGGGAGAAGCGCTCGGCTTGCCCCACCACACGGCTCGTCGAGTTCAACAGCCGCGGTAGCCTTGCTTGAGCCTCTCGTGATTGAGCGGTCCTTTGGCACGCGCGGTTCGCGAGATATCGAGCAGGCGCAGTTTTACGCTTCGCGTTCGGTCGCGCCGTTTGGTTCCGGCCGCGACGACGATCAAACAACCCGCGCTCGCGCCGTCTCCGCAACCCCGGCCAGCTCCGACGCCGCGAGCGCTACCATCAAGACGCGCCGATCAAAGGGGTCCCCTTTGGGGTCTTCTCTATTCGGCCGGATTTAGTCAAGGGCTTGATTGGGCGCCTCCTTGGGTTCGGTACCGCTCGCGGGGCCGTGCTTCTCTTCGGGATCAGCCGTATGGCTCTCCCAG
>NZ_JASAUS010000264.1:0-6490 GCF_029953005.1 Bradyrhizobium sp. Mp27
TTTTCAAGAGCCGAAGACGCAGCGTCGCGAACTCGGCAGCGGCCAATTCCCGGGCTTTGGGAATGGCGTCGCGCACGGTCAGCATCAGCCAATAAGCGGCCGTATGGAGCAGCTGACTAGCCTTGACCGGGATGCCGTCCACCTCGGGTCTGGCGCACACGTACGATGCGTCGGTAAAGGGCGGAAGGAGCGGACCACTCCGCTGACCACACTCGCTCGGTGTGCACGCCAGGCATGGCTCAAGGAACCGTTGCGGAAAGGAGCAACAGCGTTGTTCCCGAACGTGCACGGGGGCAGGCTCAGTGCCGATAGCGTCCAGTCCCCTGCTGGGAAAGCATGTTCGTGTCGCTCACAAGAGTTGCCCGTCTTTGAAGGCCAAGAGCGTGTCACCGCACGTGCTGAGGCACAGCGCTGCGATGGAACTGCTGCAAGCCGGCGTCGACTGCTCCGTGATCGCGCTGTGGCTCGGTCATGAATCGGTCGAGACCACGCAGACGTACCTGCACGCCCACCTCGCGCTCAAGGAAGCTGCCCTGGCGAAGCTCAAGCCGTACGAGCGCGGCAAGCGAACCCGCTTCCAGCCGAACGACCGCCTACTCGCCTTCCTCGAGGCGCTCTGAACGACCAGACTCTGCCGAAAGGAATGGGGCTGCCCTGCACGCGATCGACGCGTGCCAGCGTGACAACGGCGTGCCGTACCAAATCCGTTCGGCATAGTTCGGCGGGCGGCATAAAGCTGCAAGCTGAACGGCATCAATCCGGAGGCCTATCTCGCCGACCTGATAGCCGCGTCAGCGACCACGCAGCCAATCGCATCGACGAGCTTCTTCCCTGGAACTGGCGCGCCCCATCCGACGCCAGACTGGCGGCCTGACCGTGGCTGCGATCACCCGGGTTTACACCCTCCCGCTCGCTGCCGAAATGCTCGGCGAGGACGCCGAACTGCTGTGGGAGGTCTATGTCGACATGGAGCCGGAAGACAGTTGCCTCTGGGTCTACGGGCCCGACGATCAGCAGATCCCCGCCTTCACTGACTTCGGCCTCGAAAGCCTGACCGACTTCATCCGCGAGCACAAAACCGCGGCGAGAAGGGCGGCGAACAAAAGCCCGGGTCATGACCGGGCGCTTACGGTATTGAAGATCTCAGGCCGGCCGAAGCGCGCCAAGGCCTCTTCGAGCGCGGACACGCAGAACGATGTGTCCATCGTGTTCGACAGGCGTCAGGCCAGCACCGCACGCTCTCAGCCGCATGTGTGAGTGAGCTCCGAAACTCGCACTGGTTCCCTACTCATTTAAACCGGCCATTGGACGCTGAGCATGTTGTTCCTGGAAGGCATAGCGTCATCAGCTGGCTCCATATCGAAATTGTATTGGTGCTCGGTCGATCGTGGGTACATGGAGAGCGGATACTACTCCCTTGAGCGGCTACCTGCCTTTCTCCTAGGAACTCGGTTCCGACAAATACGATGTGTGGAGACGTACGCCCAGTGAAAACTATTGTTGTGGTTCGCCAAGTCGGGGTGATGGTGAATGGTGTGTCCTGCCGAGCGCTTCAACGCGGCTGAGCCAGGTGCCCCAGTCCCACAGCGGTCACACTTAGCAGAGGAAGTTAGATGCAACTGGCGACAAGAGCTGCGATGCCGTCCATCCAACCACGTGGTCGTTCAATTCCGGTGGCGGCCCAGGTGCCGGAGCACGCGCGTACCGGGGGCAACGCTTGGTCCTCGCATCTGATCGAGGAGGCGACCCTAGACGCCTGCGAAGGGTCCGATCGCGCCCCCGGTTGCAAGGTTTTCGACTATGACCTGCATGATCTGGCCGAAAACGATAGCGCCGCGTCTTTACCCTTGATCGCCAGCTCGTTCATCGGTGCCAGGCCCCCCCCTGTACAGCGTCGGCGAGCGCCCGAAGAGCTGTCACGATCGGTTGAACTCGCCGAGTTGACCAGGGGGATCGCCGAGCACGCTCTGGTCAGCCGAGACTATGCCGGCAATACGGGGGTGCACGTCACGCTAAACCGCAAATTGTTCGGCGATGCGTTTGTTATCGTCAGTTGCCAGCATGACACCCTAAGGGTTTGCATCGAATCCGAGCGGCTTTGGCCTATCCTGCAGGTACATGGCCATGCATTTGCGCGCGATTTGTCTGATCAGCTTAAAATGCGCATCGTGATGGCCCTCTTCGCCTACAGCTCAACGTTGGACGAACAAGGCAGCAACCGGCGATCTCGCGGATTTGAGACACTGCTCTACTACAAAGCTGAGAAGGGCGCGTGATCGATCTGCCCTGCTATGACCCACGTGAGGCTGCCGCCGTTTCGCGTCTTGCTACACGTCTGCCAGTCCCCTTCAACATCGCTGGCATCGACGTGGAAGCTGTCATGCCAGGCTGGACAACTCCGCGCCTACCAGCAGATTACTGCCGGGCTGTGATGCGCCCACGCGGCCACAGGATTCGCGTCGCAGTTGACTCGACGCTCCTTCCGGCGGTGGCTGTACAACATTGGCCGGAAATTGCCGCATTGCCTCCGGGGGACGGCCTGCGAGAAATCCTGTTCGACATTGTCTTCCGAGATCTTGCGATCAAGGTGGAACAATGGTGTGGACATCGGCCGACTTGGTCTTCGGCCGAAACCACTGAAGTGTTTCTGTACGCATTTGAGATTCTTCGCTTGGAGCGTCCAAACGACGTCGTTGGGCTGGTGGAATTCGATGGCAGCGGGCTGCAATGGATCGCCGACTGCTGCTCTGCGCTTCCGGTCGCATGCGCCGCGCTCGATGATCTGCCCGTTTGTCTCGTTCTGCTGGTCGAGCGCATCAGCCTTATTTCGACGGATCTGCATCAACTCGCGTTAGGTGACGTCATCCTGCTGGATACCACCCCGGTCGGCAATGACGGCATCATAACTGTTCTCCTATGCCTCTCTGGCGATCCTTGCTTTCGCGCCTCGATCTGCAATGGCCGCCTTACCGTCCTTTCAGCTGTGGACTGTATGATGGACAGACCGGATCTGCTTCCACCGGAAACCTTCGACAGCATTGATCTTCCCGTTGATGTGGATGCTGGGCGCCTGACAATGCCCCTCAGGCAGCTTCGCGAATTGGCAATCGGCCAGGTGCTGGATCTTGGTTTTGATGCCACGACCAATATCAGCTTGCGCGTCAATGGCCAGATCGTTGCAACCGGCGAACTGGTGCGCATCGCCGAGCGAACGGGTGTGCGCGTGCTTGACTTGCGATTAGCCCGAGCAGAACGATGACGGGGCTGCCTGATCCCGCGACGCTGATCGTCCTACTCGCCGCCATTGCGATCGCCCCTTTCGTTGCGATTACCGTCACCTCTTACGTGAAGCTCGTCGTCGTCTTTGGGCTCATTCGCAATGCTCTCGGCGTTCAGAACATTCCGCCGAACATGGCGCTGAATGCGATCGCAATCCTGCTCTCGGCCTACATCATGCAGCCAGTGGCTAAAGCTGCGTATGAAGCCGTGCGGGACAAGCCAATCGCATCCCAAGATCTCCGCGAATTAGAGACAATGGTAACGCTAGCTACTGAGCCAGTTCGCAACTTTCTTTTGAAGAATGCGTCGCAACGGGAACGGAAATTCTACGTCAATGCGGCTCGGGGATTGTGGAGCAAGGAGGACGCCGCCGCCATAATGGGCAACGAATTCATGATTTTGATTCCGGCCTTCATCACATCCGAACTGGAAGACGCGTTCAAGATCGGCTTCTTATTGTTTCTGCCGTTTATCGTCATCGATCTCGTCGTGTCGAACATCCTTTTGGCAATGGGCATGATGATGGTTTCGCCAATGACCATATCCTTGCCATTCAAGCTATTCTTGTTCGTTGCCGTGAATGGGTGGCAGCGCCTCATTCATGGCCTCATCTTCTCCTACGCAGGAGCAGCACCATGAATACCGCCACACTCACCAACATCGCCATTGGCGCGCTCAAACTGACACTTATCCTCTCGATGCCTACAGTCCTCGTCGCTACAGGCGTCGGATTGATCGTCAGTGTGGTGCAAGCTCTGACCCAAGTTCAGGAGCAGGCACTCTCCTTCGCGGTGAAGCTGATATGCGTGAGCCTGACACTGGCCGCCACCGCGAATTGGTTTGGTGAACTTAGCCGGTATACGGCGAGCATCTTCGATCAAATCGCCCGGATATAAGTTTGAAGGCCCCAGGGGCCCGGTCGATTGCCTCTCTTCGCCCGCGCGGCACGCAACAAGAGCGACCGCCGCCAACTCGCTGTCTATGCGCTTGACTAATGCATTCCATGTCGCCACTTAATCCGGCTCACCTGCATACATTTCTTATTGTTCTTGCGCTTGCGATGGCGCGTGTGACAGGGATGATGTTGGTCATCCCGTTCCTGGGACGCGGCATGGTGACGGCGTTGGCGCGCAACGGCGTGATCATGGCATTGGCGCTCCCGGTAATGGTGTTTGCTTGGGCAACGAGGCCTGCGGACCTCGATATCACACGTCTGGTGCCGGTGCTGGGCCTGGGGCTCAAGGAACTCTTGCTCGGGTGCGTCCTAGGCATGCCAATTGCCGCGACTATGTGGGGTGTGGAAGCCGCAGGCACGTTCATTGACCACCAGAGGGGGGCCACAATGACAAGCCTCTTGAGCCCGGCAAGCGTCAGTCCGGACTCGCCGCTTGGGATCTTCCTGGCTCAGCTTTACGCTACATGGCTGCTCGTCAGCGGCGGCTTTTCCAAACTGCTGGAAGCCCTCTATCGCTCCCACGAGATCTGGCCGCTGTGGAGCTTTTATCCTGAATTTGGTCTAACCTTCGTCACTGGTGTGTTAGATCTTGCAGACCTCGTGATGCGGCTGACGTTGCTTCTCGCCGGTCCAGCCATCGTGGCGATGTTTCTCAGCGAATTGGGGTTGGCACTAATCAGCCGGTTCGCACCGCAACTGGATGTCTTCTTTCTCGCTATGTCGGTCAAGAGCGCAGTCGCCCTTCTGCTGCTGATTCTCTCGCTCACGATTGTTTTGACCAGCGCCGACAAGCATATGCCGTCACCTGTCGCGATCCTCAATCGTATCGTCAGGTGACTGTCGTGGTCGGTAGAAAAACTGAAAGGCCGACCCCCAAGAGGCTGCGGGATCTGCGCAAGAAGGGCCAGGTCCCTCACAGTAAGGAAGTCGTGTCGGCGGCGGTGACCATTGGGTTCTTCGCGCTGTTCTTCATCTCTTTGCCTGGCTTAATAGATCGACTTGAGGCAACGATGCTGTTGCCCGTATCATTTCTCGAAGAGGACTTCCTAATTGTCAGCCAACGACTCCTCGAGTTCTATATCGGTGAAGTACAAAGCATGGTGGCTCCGTTCCTCGGCGTGGTCCTGGTCATCGGCGTAGTCGCCAACGCGGTGCAGAACGGGGCGATTTTCTCGCCCGAAGCTGTCTCGCCGTCACTCAAGAAGCTGAACCCCGCTGAGAACGTGAGAAGGATAGTCTCGCTGCAGAATCTCGTCGATCTGGGTAAGGCGATCGTGAAGGTTCTGATACTTGGCCTCGTCATAATGCTTGTACTGCGCCAAGGTGTACATGCGCTTGTGTGGACGCCGAGTTGTGGCATATCGTGCCTAAGTGCGGTGACGAGCAACCTGCTGCTCCGGATCGCTAGTTATGTGGGGGCGAGCTACCTTGTGGTGGCAATTGCGGACTTTGCGTTCCAGCGATGGCAGTTCACGAACAAGAATTTGATGTCGCTGGACGAAGTGAAACGAGAATCCAAGGAAAATGAAGGCGACCCTCTGATCAAAGGCCGACGCAGGCACTTCCATTCGCAATTGTTGGCCAAGGGCGCAATTGGGCAGTCGCGTCGAGCGACCGTACTGATCACCAATCCCACACATATTGCAGTGGCGATTTATTACGATCGACAGCGAACCCCGCTGCCCATGATCGACGCCATCGGCACCGATTTCTTGGCGCAGCAAATGATTGATGCCGCGGCCGAGGCCGGAGTGCCGGTAATGCGAAACATTCCGCTGGCGCGCGCGCTCCTGGAGGACGGCCTGGTGGATGAGTATATTCCATCACACCTGATTGTGCCTCTCGGGACGGTTCTGCGGGCGCTCGGAAACCTGGCGGCTGAGACCTCTTATCGGTCCTGACGTCAGTGACGTTGATCGTGGATCGCAGTTTCCAACGGCCGGAAACATGTCGCCGGTCTGACTGACCTGCGGTTCTCCCGCCAGCCGTAGGCACAGATATTGCCTCATAACGAATATCTATTTGTTCGATGGGGGGGGACGAGGCATGAGATATCCCGCCTCCGAAAAGGCCGAGATCATCCAGCTGGGAGCTATGCGGGAAAGTGGGTGATGACGGACTGAGATAGGCGGCGTATTGAGGCGGGTGCAGAGCTGGCCCCGGTTGTTTGGACAGCGCCCCGCTGGATTTAAGTGGATTCCTGCCGGGTTATGCTGAACGCGGGGCTTTACGGTTTTGTCGTTGCGTCGGGAGGGC
>NZ_JASAUS010000265.1:0-6328 GCF_029953005.1 Bradyrhizobium sp. Mp27
ACGCGCCCATTGCCTGTCGTTCAGCCAAAACAAACCAGCGCGCATTCTCTCGCCCCCGAATCAACACGTAGGCAAGAGAATCACGTGGCGCTATTTAGGTACAGACCCTAGTCCCATCAGTAGGACTCGGTGAAATTAAAATCAACGGCGACACAGCGCCGTAGTCGGGGAAGCGCAGAGGGCTTCCTGTTGACATCACACGGGCCGGGTCTGCACGCGCCACCGCGCGTACACATTCAGCGCGCGAGCGGGCCACTCTCGGGTAACGTGGCCCTTGTCGGTATCGAGACCAATGTGAGCAACTTGGCGCCACACGCCGCGACGAAGTGCCTGCATAGCCTGCGAATTCACTTCGGCACGCGACTTGCTCTCTTTGCGGCATCACCACCAATCGCTTGCGATGATCCTCGGGGGCGGACTCGGCGCGCGTCGCTGTTAGCGTCTGGTCCGCCCCGACGGTTTGCTGCGGCGATAACTTAAGGGCGCTCGGTCGTGGGCCGAGACAATACAGGGAAGTGTTGGATGCGATCCGGAGTTCTTCTTTTAGGAGCCACGACAATTGCGCTCGTCGCAAACGGTGCAGCGAACGCGGCAGACCTTGAGCCAGAAGTGAAACTGCCGCCCGCGGTGTGGAACTGGTCGGGAGGCTATATTGGCGGGCACCTCGGCGGCGGCTACGGCCGAACCTCCTTCAGCAATCCTACGGTCCGTCAATCTATGGCGATGTCGTCGATACCCCAGTGCTTCTCGCGGGTGGCCAGATCGGCTACAATTGGCAGAAGAATGGCTGGGTGTTCGGCGTCGAACTCGATGCCAGCGGTGCTGTCTCCGACGGCACGAATACTTGCCTCGCCGCCTCCGGCTTTGTCGTGAGTGCAAACTGCAAGGCAGGTCCCAACGTCTTTGCCACCGGGACTGGGCGCGTCGGTTACGCGTTTGGCGCGCTGGGCCGCACGTTGGCCTATCTTAAGGGAGGAGTGGCTTGGCAAAACAATCGAGGCGACGTCGTCAACAACTTTGAAGGCGGCGCGCCACAGGAGAAAACCCATTTCGACTATGGTCGCCTCGGTGGCGTCATCGGGCTAGGCGTCGAGCAAGCACTTACGTCTGCATGGTCGGTCAACGTCGAGTATGACTATCTCCATTTCGGCGGGCCGAGTGTCGCAACGCCTCCGACGGTGCAGAATCCGCCGTTCGCCATTCTTCCGGCGAACATAACCAGCCTCTCCAGCAGCTATCACATCGGAAAGATCGGGTTGAACTACCATTTTGGCGCCGACCCGTGGGTGGTGCGTTGGCCCGATGCGCCGCTCTACGCAAAAGCGCCCGCCGGCGCGGCGCCGATTGCTTACACGGCCGGTTGGTCGTTCGAAGGCGGATCGCGACTCTGGCTCAGCCGGGGTCGATTCCAATGGGACCGCAGCGCAGTGGCCTCCGGCGGCCTTGAAGACCCCAGCATGCTAATATCGAGGCTCACCTATCACGGACTTGACGGACTTTCCGGGGAGCTATTTGGCCGTCTCGACAGCCCGTGGGGGGTGTTCCTGAAGGGCAACATTGGCCTTGGGCGCTTCGACAAAGGACACATGAACGACGAAGATTGGGGCCTCCCCCCGAACCTCTCCTATGTCAACACGATATCAGGCCAGGCCAACGGGAGGTACACCTACTACACGGCCGACGTAGGTTATGATTTCCTCCGCGCCGCCAACTACAATGTCGGCGGCTTTATCGGCTGGACGTATTACGAACAGAGCTCCGATTCGAGGGGGTGTGTACAGATAGCTGCCCCACCTCCATGCTTGGCGCCGGACGACGACCAGGTCGTTGGCAGCCAGAATACTCAGTGGAATGCAGCTCGTGTCGGCCTAAGCGCCGAAACCATGCTCACCGAGCGTTGGCGTTTGAACGCTGACGTCGCTTACCTGCCCTGGACCGATTTCAAGGGGCGTGACCATCATCTCTTGCGCCCGACGACCATGTTTGATGAACAACGGAGCAATGGGGGCCGAGGCGTCCAGGTTGAAGGCGTCTTGTCCTACTTCGTCACCAGGAACTTCAGCGTCGGCGTCGGTGGCCGCTACTGGGCGATGTGGACCAACAGCCGAAGCGACTCATTGTGCAGCAGCAGCGGCTGCGTTGAGCCGACCATGCTTGCGAAGTACAGCATGGAACGCTGGGGTACGTTCTTTCAGGCCTCCTATAAGCTCGATTGAAAAGATCGCACCAAAAGCCAAGAGCCAGGCTTTCGACGCCCCCTCAAGCTTTGGTAGTGACCATCCACCTCCGCGCCACCTGGACCGGCATGCGGATTATCCGAGCCGTTGTTGCAGGCGAGCGCAATCCCGACGTGTTGGCAACCTATCGGGACGTGCGTTGTCATTCTTCGACCGAGACAATCCGCGCGGCACTGGTGGGCAACGACCGGGAAGAACATGTCTTCGCCCTCCGTCAATCGCTGGAACTATACGACGTTTACCAGGCGAAGATGCTGGACTGCGACCGCAAGCTCGAAGCCTTGATCGCCGTATTGAGCAACAAAGGGGCAAAAGCGGGCGCAAAGTTATCAAAGCCACGCGTTAAGACCAAGCAGGTCAACACACCTACCTTCGATGTCAGGGCCGCGCTGTACGGAATGCTCGGCGTCGATTTGACTGAGATCCATGGGTTAGGTCCGTCCCTCTCGCTGAAGCTCATCGGCGAGTGCGGCACGGATCTGAGGGCATGGCCGAGCGCCAAGCACTTCACCTCGTGGCGCTGCCTTGCACCGGGCAACAAAATCTCCGGCGGCAAGGTGCTGTCTTCACGCACACGAAGATCGTCCAGTCGGGCAGCCGCACTGTTGCGATTGGCGGCCACTACTGTCGGACGGAGCGATACGGCGCTCGGCGCATTCTATCGCCGGCTATCCTCACGTGCAGGCAAATCAAAGGCGGTGACGGCGACCGCCCGCAAGATCGCAGTTCTATGCTACAACACCCTGCGGCACGGCATGCCCTACAGAGATCCGGGTGCAGACCAATATGAGCGACAATATCGCAGCCGTGTGCTCGCCAACCTTCAGCGCCGAGCCAAATCACTGGGCTTCGTGTTACAGGCTCTTCCGGGGGACGCCAATCCGGCTGTTTCTTAGGAAGGCCGCAGCCTACTTCGCGAAGGAAGCGACATGAAGTTCGCCTTCGTCGCGAAGCACCGGACGATCTGGCCGGCGGCATGGCTATGCGATGCGCTGGGAGTGTCGCGGTCGGGCTTCCATGCCTGGCTCAACCGCTCTCCCAGCGCCAGATCCCGCAGCGACCAGGAGCTCGGCGGCAAGGTCAAGGCCAGCTTCGTCGCCAGCGACCGCACCTATGGCGCACGCCGGGTGTGGCGTGACCTGCTCGCCGACGGGGCGGATTGCGGCCTGCACCGGATTGAGCGGCTGATGCGCCTGCAAGGCTTGCGGGCGCGGCCGCGACGTCGGCGCTTGCCGAAGGATGACGGCGATCGACAGCTCGAGACCGTACCGGCGAACCTCCTTGACCGGCAGTTCGCCGCCGAGCGTCCCAGTACACCAGCGAGCAGTTCCAGCGCCTGATGGCCGACCACGGCATCGTTGCAGCATGAGCCGCTCCGGCAACGTCTGGGACAACGCGGCGATGGAGAGCCTCTTCTCCTCGCTCAAGACCGAGCGTACGGCCAACAAGATTTATCGAACCAGAGACGAGGCACGCGCCGATGTGTTCGACTACATCGAACGATTTTACAACACGACCCGCAGGCACTCGACCATCGGCTATCTCAGCCCGGTTGCGTTCGAGCGCAAGGTGGGATTAGCTTAACCGGGTGTCCATCAAACCGGCAGCAGCTCAAGTGAAAAGAACTAGCTGCAGTTGCCTTTTTGATTGGCCGCGATCCGACATCGCGCTAACCCAGTAGGCCGTAAGCGTGGCGCAAGCTTGCGAAAGATGCGCAGTTCGGTCGATCGTCGGAAAGCTGGACGCTGATCAACTACAGCCTGTTTTGGAGGGCATCGAAGAGGCCGTCGCGGCTCTCGAAGCAGCCGAGGATCACGCCAATCCAAGAACCTGCGAGAAGCGAACTGCCGAGCGCAGAGCCAACCGCGGTCAGCTGCCGGAGTATTTGCCGCGCATCGTCGAGACCCTGATGCCCACTGCAACCTGCCGCCCGTGCTGCGCAGGCGTCCTTTTTGAAATTGGGAGCGATGAGAGCCAGAGGCTCGACGTCGTACCGGCGCAGTATCGCGTAATCGTCACTCGCCGGCCCAAACTGGCCTGCCGCGCTTGTCATGGCGTCGTCCTCCAGCATGCCGGGCCCGAACACTGCCCACGGAGCGGCTGGTCAGCGCATGTGATCGATGCCAAGTATCATTGGCATTTGCCGCTTTATCGCCAGGCGCAGATGTTGGCGACGCACGGCATCGCCATCGACCGTCGGCCAAGCCGGTAGTCTGATCACGTCCGCAAGCGTGGTCGGCTTGGAGTGAGCACGTCTGCATAGTCCTCGAGAGCCAACCTTCTTTCCTCGCTGATCGCGTCGGCGGCATGAAACTCGAGACCTGCGACAAGTTTCGCGGATACCGATACCGCGGCGGCGTGCTGCACCGAAAGCTCGCGGTGACGCTCAATCACATCAATAATCGTATCAAATTCAGTCGCCATGGCGCATTTGCCCCAGGCCACATTAGATCGGCACCAACCAATCCTAGTAGGTGCTTCCAGTCCTTCTCAGCGATACTGCTTGGTGGCACTCTTGGGAATTGAGCCTCTCGGGGGGCCGCGGTGGTCGGTCTCGCTTATCCAAGGGCGAAGGCTGGCCACCGAAGTTTGCAGCGCGTGGTAGGGATAAGCGCTTCCGGAGGCGTGAGCGCCGAGTCACCGCCGCCAACTTCACTGGCCGCGCGGGCGCGGTAGGGACAGCGTCGGGTTCTCACTCCCGACGGCGCCGAGTCATGTCCGCGTGCCTCCAAGTCCGCGTGTGCGCCGCGGAGTGGAGCAACCATGATGCCAAATTTATTGCCTCGTACGATCTAAAAGAGGCAAGGTCGGACCCGCACGAGCGCTTTCTTACAAATGCGATCGAGTGCGGCTGGTCTCCCGGGAGTTTGGACCCTGACGACATTCTATTTGGAGGGTTCATTTGTCGATCAAACGCAAACGGTCGCAGCACTCAACCATCAATCCAGCCTTCGACTCCAACGAGAAAGAGAGACTTGCTAGCAGCTAGGCCACATCTACGACGATTGAAGCTGCTACGTTCCGGTTCTCGTGAATAAGGGGAACTAAGGCGCGGCAGTTGGTCTCCGCGGGTACAGCAAACAGGCCAGCCTACAAGGCGCTGCTCCTTGGAGCCCACCAAATCCGGTAGTTGAGGCGACCGCGGCAGATTTGCAGAGTACGACCCCGTTTATCGATCCCAGGGGCGATGCCGGAGCAAGCTTATGGCAAGCGTTCAGTACTTCGTCACGCGCCATAAAGGCCAGTGGATGGTTGCGCTCAATTGCGAGTACTCCGGCCCCTACGCCACTGAGGAAGAGGCGATCCGCGTCGCGGTCGACGCTGCCCACAAGGAGGGAAAGGTAGGACGCGACGCTCAGGTTCTAGTTCAGGGCCATGACCACAGGTTCAGACACGAGTGGACATATGGCCAGGACCCATACCCACCGTCCGGCTAAATCGGGCTGGCGCTGGCCTTCTGGGCCGATCTCGGACACGGCCCTCAGGTGGTCACCCCGTAGTTTTGCAGCAGCGCCTTCTCGATCGCGGGCAAACAACTTGGCTTTGGCGCGCTGTCGACCAGAAAATGGCTTCGTTCTCGACGTCTTGATCCAGCGCCGAACGCGCTGCGCAGCGGCTCATGAAGAAGCTGTTGAAATACGCCGGCACGCCGCCGCGCGTGATGATCACGGACAAGCTCCGTTCGTACGGCCCTGTGAGGGCGAAGATGGGCTTTCACGTCGAACATCGCCAGCACAAAGCTCTTAACAATCGGGCCGAGATTTCTCATCAGCCGACGCGGCGACGCAAGCCGATCATGAAGGGTTTCAAATCGTCCGATCAGGCTCAACGGTTTCTGTCAGTTCACGATCAATCAGGTCGCGAACCTTTTCCACATCCCCTATCCCGGAGCCGTCACCGCCGACTTCCGTCGTGCTTCGCGCGAGCGAGCCTTTGCGACTTGGCGCGAAATCTCCGCGACAAGCCGAATCTCGAACTGAGAAGAGAGCTGGCCCCGGTTGTTTGGACAGCGCCCCGCTGGATTTAAGTGGATTCCTGCCGGGTTATGCTGAACGCGGGGCTTTACGGTTTTGTCGTTGCGTCGGGAGGGC
>NZ_JASAUS010000266.1:0-6287 GCF_029953005.1 Bradyrhizobium sp. Mp27
AGGCTCCGAAAGCCTTGCTCACGATCCCGCGAAATCGTTGCTCACGATCGTCTGAAATCTCTGCTCACGATCCCCTGAAATCCGCGCTCACGATCCCGCGAAACGCGCAGCGCGCTTCGCTAAGCGTCGTCTCGGACGGAACACCGCCCGTGCCGACGTTGCCGTGGGTCGCATGGAACAGCGTCTGGCCGTCCGACATCGTCGGGCCAGAGCCGGAGTTCGACACCAATAGGTTGACGAGAGCCTGACGCTCGAATTCAGCAGCCGCGAAGCCCAGGTAGCGCGACACATCACCGAGACCGCCAAGATCATCGTTGATCAGCGCCTTGCGCGTGATCGAGAAAATCTTGCCGTAGGTGTCGATAGCGTAGCTCTCCTTACTGTCGATGAAGCTACCATAGGGGTACTCGGCGCTCTCATTGACCTGCTCAAGCACGAAGCCGCCGTGGTCGATCTGAATGCGGTACTTGGCGCGGAAGTCATTCACTTCGGTCTGCTTCGCGATGCGGCGAATGCCCCCGGGCGCCGCCACGTAGGCATCGCGCAAGGATTTATTCATGAGGTTCGCCAGCAGCGCCGGATAGTCGGACGTGGTCTGCAAGGCGCGCGTGATCACGCTCGGACCCGTCATGCCCATGACGGACACGCCAGCGCGATGCAAACACTCGCGGGCAACGTCAGCGCAGGTCATGCCGACGAACTGCCGGGCCTCTGGCGACGGCGTAAAGGTCGCATTGATGCGGGTGTACATCGCTTCAGCGGCGGCGCGCTGGAAGGTCTCAGGATTGTCGAGAGAGTTGCGATTGTGCATGGTGTTTCCATTGCTGCGAACCGTCACAGAGCGGTCCAACATGTCGTTGAGGAAGGCGGCGCGAGCCTGTTCGATGGTCGCACCGAGTTCGATAAGAGCGTCGATGCGCTGCTGAGAGGCGCCAGCACGCTGACCGAGCGAGTGGATGGCGCGCTCATCGAGATAAGTGAAACATCCGTCAAACAGGGTCGGGTCGTTCGCCAGACGAGTGCGCGCGGTCGGATCGGCCGGCACCGCGACGAACGAGGCTTCACGGATCGACCAGCGAACCGCCGTCATGGTGCGCTGGCCGCTGGCGTCCTTGCCCTGCTTCCATTCGTCAACAGCGTAGCCGACCGACAGGCTGCGCAGGATGCCGTCGCGGACATCCTGAACGACCGCAGCGATCTCCGGGCGAGACGAGAAACGGACACGACCGATGACCTGATCGCCCTCGATGCGTACGTCGTCGAGCGAACCAAGGACGGCGTCCAGGCTGCCGGAGTTGTGATTGCTGAGCACCGAGGCGCCGCGCGTGGTCGCGATGTCGAGACCCGCCGGGTCGAGGATTTCCAAGAACTCGCCGCCGCGCGCGTCACGACGACGCACCGGCGTATTGGACGCGATGACGGCTTCAATGGTCATGGCGTCAGGATCGAACGTGCGCGGGCGCGGCACGGCTTCGCGACGTTCGAGGGGCAGTGCGCTCTCGCGCAGAAGAATATGACGCATGGTTAGACGTTCTCCGTGTCGGGTTGATTGCTGATGTTGGTGGCATTCGCCGACAGGTCATCGGCGGAAAATGGATCGGCTTCGATCTCGGCATCGACATCGGCCGGGTCGCGACCGCCCTCCGAGATGACTTCGGCGCGGGATTTGACCTTGGCGGCGATGTTCAGCGTGGCGGCCTTGGCGGCCTTGAGTTCGTCGATCGGCGGCCATCCGGGGAACAGGAACTGCGCCGTATAGCGCTCCGGGCTCGTTTCATAATCGGGGGCGCGCAGGCGACCGCTGAGGACGTCAAGCAGGACGATGCGATCCCAGATCGGTGTCAGAAGCTGCGCGACGATATGGTTCTGCTGCAGCGCCTTCACGCGACGCAGGAACGCCGCCATGCCGAGCTTACCGGCACTGAAGTTCACGCTGGCGAGATCGCCCGATGCGACGAAGAACGGAACGCCCGTGCCGGAGCCGGCGCAGATCAGGCGCTCGATATGCGAGAGAACTTCCGCGACCGTATTCATCTCGGAAGTCGGCGGGAACGACACGTCACAGCCGGGCGGCAGCTTCAACGTGGCGCCGGGTTCAAGCTGCAAGGTCGCCGGATCATTGGGGCTGTTGATGTCATAGACGAGATCGCCGTTCGGGTCGCGAACAACCATCGCGACCAGACAGGACACGCGCAGCTTCATGACGGCGGCATCGATGGCGCTATCAAGCTCCATGGCGAGCGGTGCGACAGCGGTCAGCGGCGAGACGCCGCGCGGCATGCCCGGGAAGCGAGGCTCGAAGACATGAGCAACATCGAGCGCCGACACGCGCACGGGAGGCAGGACCGACGCCCATGGCGCATCCGGCTGCGACGGCAGCACCCAATAGGCCACGCGGGGGCCGATCGCGTCGAATTCGACACCGGCCATGATGTTGGGTGCATCGCCGGTCATACCGAGGCTCAGCACTGTCCGAGCGCTGTCAACCTGATCGGCGCTCAGAAGCTGCAGGCTCAGTGTCATCGTCAAGGGATCGACGATGAACTTCGTGAAGCTCTCGCCGTCAATCACGAAGCCACGAGCGACGCGGCTGAGATATCCGCCGAGCGACATCGTTCCCTCGATGTCGCAGGATGCGAAGAACGCATTCCAGACGCGCTGCAGGTGAGCGTTCACTTCCGGGTCAGGATGCGCAGAGCGTACGGTCGGGCCGTCACCGACGATCGCAGTGACGGCGTTCGTGACGATCGACGAGATCAGTGCGTTGTTCTCGGCCTGATGCGCGATCTTGCGCGAGGCCAGTCGAGCCGCCGCAAGCGACTGCGTCACCGGAGCGTTCAGCATGTAGTTCGTCGGCCAGCGGCCTGAGCCGCCAGTCACGTCATAGCCTGAGAACCCGCGCGCGAAGGCACGGAAGGCGAGAGCGGTGCGCTTGAAGATGTTCACTGCAGAGCGCCTTCCTTTGCAGCTTCAAGATGGCGCATGGCCTGCCACTTTTCGATAACCAACGAACGGCGCGGCGCGATAGCAGCGGCGAGCAAGTCAGCGCCGGCATCGAGCTCTTCCAGCGTCGGCCAGATGCGCGCCGGGATTTCAATATCGTGCTCGGCAGCACGCGCGCGCAGAGTGGTCAGAGCGTCATGCAAGCCGACGCAAAAGAACGCGATGCGCGGTGCCTCGGCGATCCCGAACTTCGCGAGGTCAGGGCAATTCGCCTTGAAGTGAGCTGCCGTCTCCGCCATCGCGGCAAGAACGTTCGGGGCGGAGAGAATGAGCCAACGCTCGCCGTCATGAGCGAAGACGATGTGAACCGCCTTGCCGCCGTCGAGATCGTTCAGGTGCGAGATTACTTCGAGCTGCAGATCATGCATCACGTGACCGATCGCAGCGCGCTTCGCGCCGGCTGAGATCAACATGTCGATGACCACCATGATCAGCGCGTCAGCGGCGATGAAGATTTGATCGCGCCACAGACCGTCGGCGCGCTGTTCAGGCGTCGCGGTGATGAGCGGTGCGAACTGACCGCGCTGCTTGAGCTGACGACGATTGTATTCAGACTTCGAAATGAGCTTGTCGAAGTCATAAGGAGCGATCGGGGTGAGTGGAAACACGTTTCAAATCTCCGTCGTGACGCTGCTGTTGACTGACATCCATAAGCCGGCATGGATGAAGCGACAAGAAGAAAACGTAATAGAAACAATGACTTGCAAGGTATCACCTGATCGCGTCCGCTGGCGTGCGGCACTGACCGAGTGTCGTCCGGTGAATGCAAAAAAAATCTGCCCGGCTGGCGAACCGGGCAGATCAACGAAAGGAGACATGTTGGAATGAGCAACCATACTTCGATTAATAGCGAACTGTCTGTTCGAAGGACGACGGACCTACCCGCATCGGCCCCTACACCGTCTGCACCAACGGGCTCGCCGCTTACCGTGACTATCGCGGCGTTCACCGTCGCGATCCTGTACGACGTGAAGAGGTTGAGATCGCCAAAGTCTTCCTGAAGCTGTGTCGTCGGATGAAGTCGGCGCGGCCTCAGACTTCCCCGATCAATGGCACCTTGAAACACGACATCGAGCGTTGGGCTCATCGATATATCGGTCGCGGTGCCGTGATCCCTGCGGCGCTGGAGTTGGGTATTCCGATCGAACCCTTCTACGGCTACGGCCCGCGCGATGAGGATGACGACTTCGAGACGGCTGCTGCCGTGATCGGCATCAATCAGCGCGACGTTGAACGCATCATGCGGGAGGTCTGATCATGAAATCGATCAACCCGCCGAGCCATGAAGAGATGCTTGCTGCCATGGACCGGCGCCATGTGCTGTTCGAGGCAAGCAAGGTGCCGGGGCAGTGGGCCACCTCGCTTTCGACCGTGATCGAAGAGATGATCATCGAATTCAAGTCGGACTACGAGATCGAGATCATCTGCTCGCTCCATGCCGGAGGCAGGAACCCCGAGTTGAAGGAGTTGATCAAGCTCGCGCGCAAGAAGCTGAAACTCACTGATCCGGCCCACGGCATGGGACACTCTGCCGTGAAGCTGCGCGCGATGCCGTATCAATGGACCGATCCGGAACGCATCCCGATGCGCGAGTGGCTGTATGGTCGCCACCTAATCCGGAAGTTCGTCAGTGCCACGATCGCGCCGGGCGCGGTCGGTAAGTCCTCGCTCATGATCGGCGAGATGTTGGCGATGGTTTCCGGCCTGTCGCTGCTCGGCACGGAAACCGAGCAGTTGCGGGTCTTGTACTTTAACCTTGAAGACCCGCATGAGGAGATCATGCGTCGCATCCAGGCGGCGGCGATGTATTACGGCCTCATGTCCGACGACATCGAAGACCGGCTCTTTGTGAATTGCGGCCGTGATCAGCCGCTCGTCATTGCCGAGATGACGGACGGAGAGGCGGCGATCTGCTCGCCCATGGTCGAGGCGTTGGTTGCCGAGATCAAAGACAAGGGGATTGATGTCGTCATCATCGATCCCTTTGTCTCGTGCCACAAGCTCGCCGAGAACGACAACGGCGCCATCGACATGGTCGTGAAGGAATGGGGCAAGGTCGCCGACCAAGCCGATTGCGCGATCGAGTTGGTTCATCATGTGCGCAAGGGAGATCAGGAGGTTACCGTGCAAAGCGCACGCGGTGGCGGATCGTTCGCCGATGCCTGCCGCTCGGTGCGCGTGCTCAACCGGATGACCGAGGAGGAAGCGAAGAAGTGCGGCGTCGAGAACCGCCGCCTGCACTTCTCGGTGCTCGACGACAAAGCGAACATGGCGCCGCCTGCCGACAAGCGTGACTGGTTCAAGCTGGCGTCGGTCGATCTCTGCAACAATCCCTCCGGCAACGGCAGCGGCGGCGATTACATCGGCGTCGCTACGAAGTGGACTTGGCCTGACCCGCTCGAAGGGGTGACGGGTAGCGACTTCGAGCGCGCCGCTGCCGCGATCAAGGCCGGCCAGTGGCGCGCCAGCAGTCAGGCTAAGCGCTGGGTCGGACTTCCGATCGCCAAGGCGCTGGGTCTCAGTCTCACCGTGAAGAGCGAGAAGGCCAAGATCGCTGGATTGGTGAAGATTTGGCTAGCGAGCGGGGCGTTGGTCGAGGTCGAGAAGCTGGACGACGAGAGCCGCAAGATGAAGACATTCATCGAGGTCGCAGGCGATGATGATTAGCGGCTGTTCCACTTGCTCCACTTCGGTGGAGCAAAGTGGAGCAAGGTAGAGCAATGATCTGCTCCACCACCACCCCCCTTAGAGGGGTGGAGGGTGGAGCGGAGCAGATGGGGTCGTCGAAAACAAGGTGGAGCAGATGGGGCGGTCGAAATGAAAATCATTAATGTCGGGGCGATCTCGCCGGCTCGCGCCTTCGAGGCGCCAGAGAGGCCCGCCCATGCGGTCGATGCGATCGACGCCAGCGAACAGCCGGGCGTCATCGCGAAGCCGCTCCTAGGCCGCCGCTGGCCGCTGCAGGACCTCCTCGCCAGCATTCATGCCATTGAGATCGCCACGCGCGGACTCGACCGCTATGACCTCGCCGCCGTCGAGGTCTCACTGCGCGACGCCGCCGACACGATCGCGCGCCAGTTGCGCGTCGAGCGCTGCCTGCTTGATGACTGGCGCGACAAGTGAGGAATGCTTCGGCGCACCGCGCGGCGCTGGATGGTCGCGGGTCCCCTGATAGAGAGCTGGCCCCGCAAATTCGGACAGTAGCTTGAGTGGATTTTCTGCCTGACAGCGGCGAGGATTCTTGCTGCGAATCAGGAGCGAAGATGACGAAGAAGAGCCGCCGG
>NZ_JASAUS010000267.1:0-6232 GCF_029953005.1 Bradyrhizobium sp. Mp27
GCACGCCTCAAGCACCTTGCGATCTTTCCTCGAAAGGTGGACTTCTCTTGCTTCGGGTATCATCCCGACCTTGAATCACGACTCACGTTCCAAGAAAAGTGGGTACTAGATAGGCCGTGATCAGCCGGGGATCGTGGATGAGATCCTTGGCCGGGCCCGACTGCACGACCTCGCCGGTCTCGAGCACATAGCCGTAGTCGGCCGTCTCCAGCGCAGCCCGGGCGTTCTGCTCGACCAGCAGGATCGACACGCCGAGATCGCGCAGGGACGCGATGGTGCGAAAGATCTCGCGCACGATCAGCGGCGCGAGGCCGAGGCTCGGCTCGTCCAGCATGAGCAGTTTCGGCTTGGCCATCAGCGCACGGCCGAGCGCGAGCATCTGGCGCTCGCCGCCGGAGAGCGTGCCTGCCGCCTGGCGCTGCCGTTCCTTCAGGCGGGGGAAACGATCGTAGACCTCGTCCAGTGTCTTCTGGACGCCCGAGCGGTCGCGCAGGCTGTAGGAGCCGAGCAGGAGGTTGTCCGCGACCGTCATGTCGGAGAACAGCTCGCGCTTCTCCGGCACCAGGCACAGCCGGCGCTCGACGCGGTCTTCGACCGACATCCTGCCGATGTCGTGACCCTGGAAGACCATGCGGCCGCGCGAGGCCAGCAGGCCGATGGCCGCCATCAGCAGCGTGGTCTTGCCGGCACCGTTCGGGCCGATGACGGTGACGATCTGACCTTCCTCGACCGACAGCGACACGTTGCGGACCGCTTCGACATTGTCGTAGCAGACCGTCACATCCGTCATGGACAGCATCTCGCTCACGCGACGCCTCCGAGATAGGCTTCCTGGACCCGTTCGTCGCTGCGGATCGCGGCTGGCGCGCCTTCGCAGAGTTTTGAGCCGAAATCGAGCACCACGATGCGGTCAACCAGCGACATCACGAACTCCATGTCATGCTCGACGATCAGGATGGTCAGATGGTCCGCCCGCAGCGAGCGGAGCAGTTCCGCGAGCCGCAGCTTCTCCTGGCGGCGAAGGCCCGCCGCCGGCTCGTCCAGCACCAGCAGCGCAGGGTCGGCGGCGAGCGCACGCGCGATCTCAAGGATGCGCTGGTTGCCGAGCGGCAGATTGCCCGCGAGCTCGAACGGCTTGTCGCCGAGCCCGACGCGTTCGAGCTGCATCAGCGCCTCGTGCCGGGCGCTGGCTTCCTCGCGCTGGTTGAGGCGGAAGGCGCCGGTGAACAGGCCGCTGCGCGTGCGGGCATAGGTGCCGAGCATCACATTTTCCAGCAGGCTCATGCGCGGCCTCAGCTTCACATGCTGGAAGGTCCTGGCGACGCCGGCCTTGGCGATGCGGGACTGCGCGTCATGCGTGATCGGGCGTCCCGCAAAGACGATCTCACCCTTGTTGACCCGGAGCGCCCCGGTCAGGCAGTTGAACATCGTGCTCTTGCCGGCCCCGTTGGGGCCGATGACGGCAAGGATTTCGCCGGCGCGGACCTCGAAGCTGACATTGTTGACCGCGACGAGGCCGCCGAACCGGCGCTCGGCACCATCCACTTTCAGAAGGAGCTCCCCGGGCGTCGGTTGCGCGCGACGGGGCAGGGGCGGCGCCGGTTGAGGTCGCTCGCGCCGGGCCTTGGGCAGATAGCGGGCGACGAAGGGAACGATGCCCTGCCGGGCCCATTGCAGGAACAGGATGAACAGCGCGGAGAAGGCGACGATCTCGAGCTGGCCTGAGGCACCCTTGGCGATCAGCGGCAGATAATCCTGCACGCTGTTCTTGAGCAGCGTGACGACCGCGGCCCCCACGACGCCGCCGAGCAGGCTGCCGGCGCCGCCGACCATCGACATCATCAGATATTCGATGCCCATGCCGGCATCGAACGGACCCGGGCTGATGAAGCGGCTCATGTGTGCGTAGAGCCAGCCGGAGAGCGAGGCGAGGAAGGCCGCGATCACGAAGGTCACGAGCTTGATGCGGAAAGCGTTGATGCCGAGGCTCTCGACCAGCGTATTGCCGCCGCGGAGCACGCGCATGGCGCGGCCGAGCCGGGAGTCCAGCAGGTTGTAGCCGAGGAAAAGCACCGCGGCGACGATGCCCCAGATCAGGAAATAGATCTGGGCGCTCGTGACCAGCGCAATCGAACCGAAGCTGATCGGCGGGATCGACGAGATGCCGTTGAAGCGGCCGAGCCCCTCGACATTGCCGAACAGGAAGCCGATCGCAAGGCCCCAGGCGACGGTCGAGAGCGACAGGAAATGGCCCTGAAGTCGCAGGGTGACGACGCCGAGAACGGTTGCGACGCCGCAGGTCAGCACCACGCCGAACACGAGGCCGAGCCACGGGGAGTACCCGTTCAACGCCGAGACCCACGCGGTTGCATAGGCCGCGACGCCGACGAACGCCGCCTGACCGAACGACACGATGCCGCCGACGCCGGTGAGAAGTGCAAGACCAATGGCGACCAGCGAATAGATGCCGATATAGTTCATCAGCGTGATGCTGAACGGACTGAGCACGAAGGGAGCCACCGCGAGACACAGCACGGCGAGGACGGCGGCAAGCTGAATGTGGAGGCGCGTCATTCCTCGATCTCCTCCTCGGAATGCAGCGAGGCGAGGGATCGCCAGATCAGGATCGGGATCAGCAGCGAAAAGACGATGACGTCCTTGAGCGCGCTGCTCTCGAACGAGGCAAAGCTCTCGAGGATGCCGACGCCGACGGCGCCGATCGCGGCACCGGGATAGCTGGTCATGCCGCCGACGATGGCGCCGACAAAGGCCTTGAGGCCGATCAGGAAGCCGGAATCGTAGAACACAGTGTTCACCGGAGCGATCAGGATGCCCGATACGCCGGCCATCAGCGATCCCAGCAGATAGGCGATCGTGCCGGCGCGGGCGGGGCGTATTCCCATCAGCCGGGAGCCAGTCCGGTTCACGGCCGTGGCGCGCAGCGATTTTCCGACCAGCGTGAAGTCGAAGAAGAGATAGAGGAGGCCGCTGAAAACGAGGGCCGCGATCACGATCAGCATGGTCTGGCCCGAGATCAGCACGCCCGCGAACTCGGTCGAGAGCGAGGTCAGCGGCTCGGTCCGAACGCCTTCGGGCCCGAAGAACAACAGGCCAAGGCCGACCAGCGCGAAATGCAGTGCCACGGACACCGTCAGCAACAGCAGCACGGTGCCGTCAGCGATGGGACGGAAGACGATCCGATCCAGAAGTGGGGAGATCGGCGTGATCAGCATCAGCGCCAGCACGAGCCTGATGGCGAGCGGCGGGTCCAGGCGCATGACAAGCCAGGCTGCACCGACCACGGCGAGCGGAAGCAGGAGATAGAAGGACAGCGCGCGGGGCAGCAGGCGGAGTTCGCCGGAGCGCACCAGCGAGATGATCTCGATCAGGGTCGCAAGACAGGCCAGGATCACGACCAGCGCTCCCGTGCCCGGAAAGCGCTTCGCGTCGAGGGCAGCCAGCGTCAGCGCGGTGAAGGCCGCGATGTCGCCGAAGGGAATGAAGATGACTCGCGTCACCGTGAAGATCAGGACGGTCCCGATCGCCACCAGGGCATAGACGGCCCCAGTGGCGATCCCGTCGATCGCGAGAATGGCTGCAATGTCGCTCGTCATTGAGACGTCGTTGCTCCCTGTGATGCCGCGCCGTTGATCCGGTTATGGCGCGTACTTCCAGGCGCCGCCGGTCAGGCGCACCACGACGAGCGAGCGCTCGTCGACGCCGGTGACCGCACCGGGCTTGAAATTGTAGACGGCATGCACGCCCGGCAGCTCCTTGGTGCTGAGGATCGCGTCCCGCAGCGCCGTGCGGAATTCCGCCGTTCCGGGCTTGGCGGTCTTCAGCGCGCGCTCGGCAGCGTTGGCGAAAATCAGCCAGGCGTCGAACGAATAGGCGGAGAAGCCGTCGGTGGTCGGGATGTTATGGGTCTTCTGGTAGACGCTGCGGAAATCCAGCGCGATCTTCTTGGCAAAGTGCTCGTCGGGAAGCTGCTCGGCGACGATCACGGGACCCGCGGAGACCTGAATGCCGTCGGCCGCCTTGCCGCCGACGTTGACGAAGTCCGGATTGACGAGTGCCACCGTGCCGTAGGTGTTGCCCTTGAAGCCCCGCTCGGCGAGCGTGAGAAGGGGCAGCGCGCCTTGCGTACCCGAGCCGCCGTCCAGTACGGCGTCGGGACGTGCGGCCATCACCTTGAGAATCTGCGCGGTGACCGAGGTGTCGGTGCGGGCATAGCGCTCGTTGGTCTGAATCTTGATGTCACCGGCGGCTTCGGCGGCCTTGGCGCCGTTGTAGACGAGGTCGCCCCAGGCATCGGAGAAGCCGACATAGCCGATGTTCTTCATGCCGTCGCGTTTCATGCGGTCGGCCACGATCTTCACGAGGAGAGAGGCCGGCTGCGGCACCGACACCACCCACTGCTCCGGCGTATCCGGCAGCTTGCCGATCGGCGAGACCGCGATCATCGGCACTTTCAGCTCGCTCGCCACCGCCGCCATCGCGATGGTCGAGGGCGCCGTGGCCGTGCCGATCAGGAGGTCGACCTTCTCTTCTTCCACCAGCTTGCGCGCATTGCGGGTCGCGGCCGACGGGTCGGAGCCGTCGTCGAGCTGGATCAGGCGAATGGTCTCGCCGTTGATGGTCTTCTTGTACTCATAGGCGGCATTGATGCCGCGCCCATAGGGGATGCCGATCGACGAGCCGTTGCCGCTCAGCGAGGTGACGAAGCCGATGGTGATGTCGGCTTGCGCAGCCGGCGCTGCGAAGAGTCCGGCGACAAGTGCGAGTAGGCTCAGAGTCTTGCGCATACGCGTTCTCCTCCGTTGGTGCTGGATAGGAATGCCTCGAAGCTGCCGTGCGGGGACCCCGAACGACGAACGAACCGATTAAAAGCATTGCTGCAGCGCCGAAATCCGGGCGCGACCGAAGAGGGTTTGCTCGGCCGGATCTCAGCGGCCATGGCGCTGGTTGCCGCTCGAACGACAGGCCCATCGGCAGATGCGGGCGGGACTTTCCTGAAGCAACGAAAGGCCGTTGGCCCGGCCGCGATGCGCGGCCGGCGATGCTGTTGCTGCCGGCTGTTCGAGCGCGGCGACTGTCCACACGATCGAGTCTCTCAAAATCGGTGCCCTGCAACATCCACCGGTCCCTGGCCGGCGAGGAATTACTTAAAGCCTAAAGTATTGTTGGTGGAGCCGTCAACACGTGTCACGGCTCTGTCAGAAAAAATGTTGTTGCATACAATTTCGCCAGAGCGCGGCGCCTCAATGCCGATCGAGCGTACGAAAAGGCCGGGCTTCCCTTGCGGTGGCGGTGGCCGTCGGCGACGACGCCGAGTGCATTGGACGCGTGAATTAGTTTATGATTGAAATATATTTATCGGCCGTCGACGACCGATCCTCCGATCGCCGCCTCAGGAGAAGGACGATGCGCATCTTCTGGCAGAGCTTCGTTGATGCGAGCGTGAACGCGCCCTACATGGCGCGGCTGTCGGAATACCTCAACAACATCGCTGCATCGGGCACGACAGTTCACGTCGAGGGCATTTCGCCGCCCGACCGGGAGTTCGGACGGCTTGCGGAATTGCGCTGCGCCGTCCAGGCGATCGACAACGGCATCGCAGCCGAGGAGGGCGGGTTCGACGCGTTCGTGATGGGACATTTCCAGGATCCCGGGCTCTACGAGTTGCGTTCGACGCTGGACATTCCCGTGATCGGGACCGGCGAGGCGACGTTGCTGGCGGCCTCTCAGCTCGGTCGGAGACTCGGTCTTGTGACGCTCGATCCCGTCTTCGAGGTCTGGCACTACGAGCAGGCCGAGCGTTATGGCCTCGGCGATCGCGTGGTCCATGTGACCGGCCTTGGCTGCAAGCCGGCGGATTTCGCCGATGCCTTTGACGGAGATCAGGCCGCGCAAGCCCGCATGATCAAGGACTTTGTCGCCTGCGCACGTCCGCTGGTCGAGCACGGCGCCGACGTTGTGATCCCCGCAGGTGTACTGCCGGGCCTGCTGATCGGAAGGGAGCATGGCCTGACAGTCGGGCACGCGCCGGTGGTCAATTGCGCGGCGGTGGCGCTGAAAAGTGCCGAGATGTGGGTGCAGCTCCGGCAGCTCAATGGCACCGAGCCTAGCCCGTCCTATTCGTGAGAGTGCGGCTTTTGGGCCCGATTGATGCGGCCGCACATCTTGTCTGACGAGGCGCACAGGATTGCCTTCGGCTTTTCGCCGCCTGACG
>NZ_JASAUS010000268.1:0-6198 GCF_029953005.1 Bradyrhizobium sp. Mp27
GCGTTCGCGGTTGAAGGTGATGGGGTGGCTTCGCAACCGAATCCTACGCCGCATCAGCGCTTTACACCACGCTCGCCAGCCTCTCAGGCGCCCTCTCGCGAATAAGACGGGTTAGCTTTTTAGTAATTTCAATATGCCTAGTATACGCGAAAGCGTATGATCTGTAGATATTCGCGGTCGCGTATATTGACAAATTATACGCGTTTGCGTATCATGCCTTTATGGATACGATTGCCCGCACCCCCCAGCAAATCGGCGCCGGGATCAGGCGCTACCGGCGGCAGAAGAAGCTCACCCAGGGGGACCTCGGTGAGAAGATGCATGCGCGTCAAGCGACGGTCTCGAAGCTGGAGGCCGGTGAACCTGCAACGCAGCTGCGCATCTTGATGGATGCGCTGGCCGCGCTCGACCTCGAGCTGGTCATCCGGCCGCGCACCAAATTGACGGCTGAAGCGATTGAGGATCTGTTCTGATGGCGCGTCGCCCTGCCCGTGCGCCGCTCAACGTCTACCTCAACGCACGGCTGGTCGGGCGGCTGCGGCGCGAGAGCAGTGGCGCAATCGATTTCCAGTATGACAAGCAGTGGCTCGCGTGGGAAAATGCCATCCCCGTTTCCGTGTCGCTGCCATTGCGGGAGGATCGTTATATCGGCGATCCCGTCGTCGCTGTTTTTGACAATCTTCTGCCCGATAATGACGACATCCGCCGACGCGTCGCCGAACGCGCGCATGCTGATGGCGCCGATGCTTACAGCCTGCTCTCCGCCATCGGCCGCGATTGCATCGGGGCGCTGCAATTCCTTCCCGACAGTGCCGCACCCGGGGGCGCCGGCGCCATTGATGGCCGCGCCGCTAGCGATCAGGAGATCGCCGCCATTCTCGGCAACCTTGCCAGCAATCCGCTCGGCATCGGCCCCGACCAGGACTTCCGCATTTCTCTCGCGGGCGCGCAGGAAAAGACAGCGCTGCTTTACTGGAAAGACAAGTGGCACGTGCCTCATGGCACGACCGCAACTACGCACATTATCAAGCCGCAGATCGGGAAGTTGCCGAACGGAATCGACCTGACCGGCAGCGTTGAAAACGAGCATCTGTGCCTTGAGCTGGTTGCGGCACTCGGCTTGCCTGTCGCCAAATCAAGCATCATCGATTTCGCCGGGCGCCGCGTGCTCGCAGTTGAGCGGTTCGATCGCATCTGGACGCGCGACGGCCGCCTGTTGCGGCTGCCGCAGGAAGACTGCTGCCAGGCGCTGTCCGTTCCACCCGCGCGAAAGTATGAATCCGATGGCGGACCCGGCATCCGCAAAATCTCGGATTTCCTCAAGGGCAGCGATACGCCTGAGGACGACCAGGCCATTTTCTTCAAGGCGCAGATCGTGTTCTGGCTGCTTGCCGCCACCGATGGCCACGCGAAGAATTTTAGCATTCATTTGGCGCCGGGCGGTCGTTTTCATCTTGCACCGCTTTACGACATCATTTCGACCCAACCGAGCTTGGACGCTGGACAGATCAGCCAAAACCAAATGAAGCTGGCCATGGCGATCGGCAGCAACCGGCATTACATCGTCCACACGGTTCTCGGCCGACATTTCGTGCAGACTGCGAAAAGCTGCGGTCTACCCGACAAAACAGTCAAGGTTGTCATCCAGCAGCTCGGCGATACAGCCGCAAAGGCCATAGATCAGGTGCTGAATGCGCTTCCAAAAGGATTTCCGGAGAAGATGGCCATATCGATTGCTGATGGCGCAAAGCGCCGTGTGAATTCGCTGGCTGTGCTCAAGAGTAGTGAATGATCGCCGGTTTGCGCAAGCGTACGATGACCTCCGTGAACGGTGGCAGGAAGACCGGATCTACCAAACCAAACCTGGAAGCTGCCTACCAGAGGAGCAGCAGCGCGATCAGCAACAGGGAGCGTTGCCCGAAAGCAGCCAACCAGCGGCTCAAGAAACGGGCCCGGTTCAAGAACGGCGATTGCCGCTCTCCTTCGACGGCGAGCGGCCCGCGCCGTCCGTATGCAAGCTCCAACAGCGACTGCGTTTCCAAACTAGGTGTTTAGTCCCGGCATTTGCTGGAGCGGATTAAGTTTGAATCGTTCTGGCTGGGAAGTCCAGCATTTGCAGATGTATTCGTAGGGCGTGAGGCCCTTCAGGGTCTTCAGCCGGCGAGCGAAGTTGTAGGCGCGGACGAAGTCGGCGAGGTGGCTGCGCAACTCGTCATGCGTGTCGTAGTGGAAGCGCTTGACTGTGGCCTCCTTGATGGTGCGGTTCATCCGCTCGACCTGGCCGTTGGTCCAGGGATGCTTAGGCTTGGTCAGGCAACGATCGATATCATTGCGGGCGCAGGCCACCTCGAAGGCATGAGCCCAAAATGGTTGCTTTCGTTCGATCATGGCTTTGATATCGGCCACAGTCCAACTCCCACCGCTTGGGTCGGTGAGTGGGTGCCGTTGTCCGTCAGAACGGTGTGGATCTTGTAAGGGACTGCCTTGATCAAGTTCCGCAAGAAGTCGGCTGTGACACTCGTGGCTTTTCGTGCAACTCGGTGAAGGCGCACTTCGAGGTTCGATCGATTGCGACGAAGAGATAAAGCCCTCCCATCGCGGTGCGAACCTCGGCGATGTCGATGTGGAAGTATCCGAGATAGCTTTTGAACTTGCGCCTTACGCCCTTGCCATCCTCCACGTCGGAAGCCGTGAGATGCCATGGCGCTGAAGACAGCGATAAAGCGATGAGCGTGTCAGATGCGGGATTGTCGCCTGGAGAGCATAAAGGCAGTCATAGTCATCCAGCGGCAGCAGCGCATGCTTGCAAAAGGCGACGATGATGGCCTCCTTCTCAAGCGACAAACTGGTGGATTTTGGCTCTCTCGGGCCGGTCGGAAGATCGGCCACCGAACCGCGCTTCTTCCATTTTGCGACGGTCTTCGGATTGATCCATAACGCTTGGACAGCGCCCCCAGGCTCTCTTGACTATTTTGTATTGTTCGACGGATTGCCTCCGTCGTTGTGGCGCAGCCGTGAAGAACCTGCTCCGTTTGGATACTGTCAACGAAAACCTCGTCCCGCGTAGCGGGCCGATTGTCAGTTCGGCAACAAAGTGTCACCAAGTGGACGATACGCAGGGTCAGAAAAACGAAAAATCAGCAATCTTCAATTCGGCACGCCTCTTGCCCTGTTAACGGCGTCGGCACCAATCGCTTGTGAGCCCGAGATGGATGATTTGGCGACTTTGAGCAAAGGCACGGAGACTGGCTGTGTCGCGAACTGACGTAGAGCGATTCGTCAACGATCTGGGGAACGACGGTGGTCTGCTTGAACGCGTAAAACCAATTGCTACCGGCCTTGCATCGATTGTCGCGATCGGAAAGAGCCTCGGCTACAGCTTCACACCTGATGAAGCTAAAAGTTGCATTCGAGCTCGACAGAAGTTGACGACTAAACCGCTCGCCGGTGGCACTTTTAATTCGAGTGATACGATCTCGACCGGCGCTGTTCAGGCCCTTGCAGAGGTGGCCACGAGCGGCGCGCAAGCCGCGGAAGCGGCCTCTGACCACGCCACAGCAGTTGAGCCCGTTGCAGTTGTTGTGGTTGTTATTGTAGCGGTCGTGGCCGAGGTCTGACATGCCTTCGCTCTGACCGCATCGGGTGGTTGCTCGAGGAGGCGATGAAGTGCGATGAAGTGCGATGAAAACATGAAGTAAGCTTCGTCAATGACACACGCTGCCGCCGAGCACTACCGACAGATTTTTGACCGGCGTACCCCGGAGCAACTGCGCACGCTATCGCATCTCAAACGCTTCATGGAGCGGTTAGTCGGTGACGAGGAGTTCCGCAGGGCGCTTGCGGAGGCAATCGCCACCCCTCGAGCGGTAACAGAGCGGTACGGCATCAATGTGGATCCAATGGAGGTGCTGCCGCTCTGGCGCGGTGGCTACCAACAATACCGCTTCAAGCCGGAGTCTGCGCCGTGGCCGCTGGCTGTGATGTGGGATGAGTATCTCCGCGAGATGATGCGTCATCGCGACCTCTTGCGCGACGAAGGCGAGATGTCGACGATCAATCCTCGCTTTCATGCTTGGCGCGAGCGGCAAATCCGGCGCTGCAATGACCAATTGGGCGTGTCGGCGGCGTCGCTCACGCACCCCATAATCGCTTTCGAGCTAAGCGAAGGCTGCAGCGTCGGTTGTTGGTTCTGTGGCCTCTCGGCCGATCGCTTTACAGGCTATTACGACTATAGCAAAGAGCATGCAGCGCTTTGGCGGGGCGTGGTTGGTGTCGCGAGCGAAATGTTTGGTTCTGCAGTCCGCACGGGCTTCTGCTACTGGGCCACAGATCCTATGGACAACCCACACTACGATCGCTTTCTGTTCGACTACTATCAGATTACGGGCGCGTTACCGCAAACAACAACCGCAGCCCCACTCAAGGATCCGGCACTCACCAGGCACGTGCTCGGGCTCTTCAATCTATATCGCACGACGACGAATCGTTTCTCCGTGCTGAGCAGGGCCCATCTTAATCAGATTCACACGGCCTTTTCGCCTGAGGAGTTGCTAGGAGTCGAACTCATCCTGCAGGGCAAGGAGGCGCAGACAGCAAAGGCCATGGTCGGGCGCGCGCGCGAGCGGAAGGAGAAGCGCAGGGGCGCTAACAAGGACGGTGCAATCGCCTTTCTGGAACGCAATCACACGACGATCGCCTGCGTTTCCGGCTTCCTCGTAAATATGCGGCAGGGGCGTTTACGACTGGTGACGCCGGTGCCGGGTAGCGATCGCTGGCCTCTCGGGTACCCGCATTCTGGGTGAACGCTTCTTCAGCACGCCTGACGGTTTCCGGGGCGGGCTGCAGAGCATGATCGAACAGTATATGCTCGAGAGCCCAGCCCATGACCTGCCGATCCGCTTCCGCAGGGACCTGCAATATAAGGCAGGGAACCGGTGCTTTCATCTTCGCTCACGCAACATGGAACACCGCGTGCTCGACGACATCGCCCCGATTTCCGTTGGCCCTTTGATCGCGGACGGCAACTGCACAATGTCGGAGCTGGTTATTCGGGTCGCAGCTGACGGAACAACCCTCCTTGGGGTCGCCGACTTGCTCGATCAGTTGTACATGACCGGGCTGATCGAAGAAGACCTCGACGACTGCTTCATCTGGCAGACCGGTGACTGGACGACGAGGCGCATCGAAGGAGTCAAACACGCGTCCTCCCATACGGGTGCAGATTGTGCCGATTCGCATTGAGGCACTACTTAGCCTCAAGCGACAGCAGCATCCCACCATCCAGCAGTGCTGAGCGCGATGACATGCCGCTCCGCATCCACGGTCCCTGGCTTCGTGGCGTGCACAACCGGCGTGACAAAAGAAGACCAGCGGGGTTCCGCGCTTGCGGCTTCGAGCCAAGCCCTCATTTCGGGCATCAGCGGTGCACGACTGGGACGCACGCGGTTAAGTCGAGAATGGCTTGCCCCGCCCAGTGGTCAATCAAATGGTTCTGCCAGACGACGGTGCCGCTGGTTCCGGAGAGGTCGTGGCTTTTCGTGGCGCGCCACTGCAACTTGCACTGGCGGTGATCCCTGCTAGCGGACGACGACGCGCCTGAAACTTTGATAGGTCCATGTGAATGACGACGTCAGTCCGTTCATCAATGATGAAAAACAGCGAGTCGCACTCGAGGGTGGCGCCGCTAAATACCAGAGCGGAGCCGCGTGCAGGCAATTATTCCCCGTTCGGCTCCAGCACTCTCTGCTTGCTCATGCCGTCCAGTCGCCGGGCAACGAACGTGACGCGGAAATCGTGGCTCGAAGCGGGCTGCCCACTAGCCGAATTAGCGACTTCATGTTCACGGCTCCGGTCAGGAGTCGCGCAGAATTCACTTTGCCGTCCGGCGCATGAGACTATGGCATGGCGAACGCACCTGTGCGCACATCATGAATAACGTGGAATGATTATGAGTATCGCTGTGCCAATCGTCCTAGTCAACATGCCTGTGTCGGCAGTCGAAAGGCCGTCACTGGCGCTTGGTCTGCTGAAATCAGCGCTGACCCAGGCTGGACTGCAATCCACCATAGCATATGCCAACATCTGGTTTCTAGCCCGTCTTATTCGTAAGAGTGCGCCTGAGGGGTAAAGCGCTGATGCGGCGTAGGATTCGGTTGCGAAGCCAACCCCATCACCTCCAACCGCGAACGCCACGCCCGC
>NZ_JASAUS010000269.1:0-6160 GCF_029953005.1 Bradyrhizobium sp. Mp27
ATAAACGTCCTGCCTGACCGGCTACTGCTGTTCAGCGGCGCTGACGGCGATCATCAGGTGGGGGAGTTTCAAGTGACCATACCCGGGGGATTTTGACCGACCCACGGGGTTTACAATTTGGCAAGCATGCCGCGTGCGGCGGTGTGAACCGTCGTTAATTCGGTCGTAAGCCGATTGCATGAATATGCAGGAATTCCGGGGGTAGTTCCATTCATGTCCAACCGTGCGACGGCAAAGTTCTTGCCGCAATTCAAGCTGGGTACCAAGGCCGTCCTGTGCGCCGTGCTGCTGATCGCCGTGAACACGGCGCTCGTGGTCGGCGCCGGCTACTGGTCGCTCACCTCCGCCTTCAATGATCGTGCACTGCGCGACATCGAGGTCAATTTGCGCACGCTGGCCCTGGCTTTTGCCGAGGTCGTTCCCGACGCGAAGATCACGATGCGGGATGGCGGGGTGGCGCGCGCCGAGATTCCCAAAATGCCGGAGTTCAGGGATCACGCCATCGTCGATCGCGCGGTGTCTTATGTCGGCGGCAATGCGACCCTGTTCGTGTTCGATGATGCGAGCGGGCAGTTCGTCCGCCGCTCGACCAACGTGAAGAAGGAGAACGGCGACCGCGCTGTCGGGACCCAGCTTGCCGCCGATCATCCCGGGCAGGCCGTCCTGCGCCGCGGCGAGGCGTACAAGGGCCCGGCCACGCTGTTCGGCAAAACCTTCATGACCGCCTATTTCCCGGTCGCGGATGCCACCGGCAAGGTCGTCGGCATTCTCTATGTCGGCATCCCCATGGCGCAGCTCGAGAGCATGCTGACCCAGGCCATCGAGAGCATGGCGATTGCGGCCGGCATTGCCGCACTCCTGGTCCTGGTCCTCACCTTGCTGGTCGTCCGCCGTATCACCAAGCCGCTCACCTCGGTCACGCGCTCGCTGACGGCGCTGGCCGAAGGCAAGAGCGACGTCGAGATCGATTGCGAGGATCGCGCCGACGAGATCGGCGAGATCGCCCGCACGGTCGCCGTATTCAAGAGCAACTCGCTGGAGCGGGCGCGCCTGCGCAGCGAGCAGACCGCGGCCACGGCTGCTGCGGCGGAGCAGCGCAAGGCGGAGCTGCGCAATTTCGTCGAGCAGTTCCGCGGCAGCGTCGGCGGCATCCTCGACAAGGTGCTGAGCTCCTCCGGTGAGTTCGAGCGGGTGGCGCGGCAACTCACCGACACCGCACGCTCCACCGCCGATCTGTCGGCGCAGTCGGCCGGCGCATCCGAGGACGCCTCCGAGCACGTGCGAACGGCGGCCTCGGCCTCAGACGAACTGTCCCAGTCGATCTCCGAGATCACCCGCCGGGTGCAGGAATCGAACGAGATCTCCGCCGAGGCGGTGCGGCAGGCCGAAGCCACCGATCAGCGCATGGCGCAGCTCTCGGAGGCGGGGGCGCGCATCGGCGACGTCGTCAAGCTGATCACCTCGATCGCCGAGCAGACCAATCTTCTGGCGCTGAACGCCACCATCGAGGCCGCGCGCGCCGGGGACGCCGGCCGCGGCTTCGCGGTGGTGGCCCAGGAGGTCAAGACGCTCGCCGGCCAGACCGCCAAGGCGACAGACGAGATCTCGAACCAGATCGCCAGCATGCAGCTTGCAACGGAGGAATCGGTCACCGCCATCAAGGCGATCGGCCAGACCATCGAGCGCATCAGCGGCATCGCGGGGTCGATCTCGGCCGCGGTCGAGCAGCAGAGGAGCGCCACCCACAACATCGCGGCCAGCGTTCGCGCTGCGGCCTCCGGTACTGCCGATGTCGCGGTCAATGTCCGTCACGCCGCCAAGGGCGCGAGCGAGACGGGAGAGACCTCGAGCCGGATGTTTGCCTCTGCCCAGGCGCTGTCAGGCGAGAGCCTGCATCTGAAGGCTGAGGTCGACAGCTTCCTCGACCGCGTGCACGCGGCCTAGGAGCGGGCGTGTGATCTAACACTGTCATCCCGGGATGGTCCGAAGGACCAGACCCGGGATCTCGAGATTCTCAGGTGCGCAATTGCGCACCATAGTTCGGTCCTGCGGACCGCACGCGAAGATAGTGAGTTACTTCGGCTGCGGTACGATGCGGATGTAGGGCTTCGGTTCCTTCCAGCCCTGCGGATAGATCGTCTTCGCCTCGTCGTTGGAAACCGAGCCGGCGATGATGACGTCCTCGCCCTGCGTCCAGTCGGCCGGCGTCGCAACGCGGTGCTTCGCCGTCAGCTGGAGCGAGTCGATGACGCGCAGGATCTCCTGAAAATTCCGGCCTGTCGTCATCGGATAGACCAGCACCAGCTTGATCTTCTTGTCCGGCCCGATGATGAAGACGTTGCGGACGGTCTGGTTGTCGGCCGGTGTGCGGGTGAGGGGATCGCCCGAGGTCGAGGCCGGCAGCATCTCGTAGAGCTTGGAGACGTTGAAGTCGGTGTCGCCGATCATCGGGTAGTTGGGGGCGGCGCCTTGCGTCTCCTTGATGTCTTCCGACCATTTGGAATGGCGGTCGACCGGATCGACCGAAAGGCCCATCAGCTTGACGCCGCGCTTGTCGAATTCCGGCTTCAGCTTGGCAAGCGCGCCGAGCTCGGTCGTACAAACCGGCGTGAAGTCCTTGGGGTGGGAGAACAGGAGAGCCCAGCTATTGCCGATCCAGTCGTGGAACTTGATCTTCCCTTCGGTGGTCTCGGCTTCGAAGTCGGGCGCGGTGGTGCCGATCGGAAGTGTCATGGTTCTACCTCATCTCATTGAATTTACTTGGTAATTTATCTTCGGCCGTCACGGACAGTATAGGGTCTTCGCGGCCCTAAGTGAACCGCTTCAAGTAAAATGTGAATTTCTTCTCTGAAGGGCCGATTTCCTAGCACCTTTCTGTTACAGCCGCGCCTGCGACGAAACATCCCGACCGGAGCCGTACGGTCTCGATTGCCCCCATAAAGCCTTTTATGACCCGCATCACGCTCGCCCCGACGCCTCCGGAACCGAAATGGTCCTCGTAGCGACTAATCGGCAACCATTGAGAAAAGTCGCGATCCCCGTATCGAGTCATTAACCACCCCTTTACGCCCGCATGAAAATGCTGGTCGATCAGAAGAAATCTGGAAGTGAACTATGTCTGCCGCTGCGCATAAGTCCGTTGAGTCGCCGTCCCTCGAACCGTCCTGCCGCGATACCGCGGCTCATGCATTGACCGTCGTGCGCGACGGCGTGATCACGGGCGAAGGCCCGACCACCAAGGGCCGGGTCCACTTTTCCCGCTCGCTCGACGCCGATGACACCGCCTGGTGCGCGCGCATCCTGACCGCCACGGCCGTCAACGACCAGCCGGTCAGCCGCGCCGAAGCCGAGGCGCTGTTCGAGATCAATGAAGCCGCAACCGAGCGCACCGATGGCGGCCGGTTCGACGACCTGCTCGCCAAGGCCGTTGCCCATTACGCCGCGAGCGCCTCGGGCCTGAAGGTGCCGCCGCGCAGCGTCGCGCTGTCGGCAGAGTCCGAGATCGAGAGCTGGGCGCCGTCCTACGCCGCCAAGGTCAACAGCGAGATGCTGGAGTGGATCGCCGGACAGATGCGCGGCAAGCGCCAGAACAACCGTCGCCTGATGGCGATGGTGGCGACCTTCCTGGGCGCCACTGCGCTGCCTTTGGCGGGCCAATTGCCGAACGTGTTCGACATCGGCATGTAAAAGATCTGGGCATGTAAGAGTTAGACGAGACTGTCGCGCCCCTTGCGAGGCGCGACAGACAGCGGCGGGGTTATTTCCCCGCCGTTTTTTGTTTGCCGGCATCCGGCTCGAGCCCGAGCGTGCGGCCCGGGAAACCGGCGGCGTCGAAATAGCGCTGGCTGCCGACGCGCTGGAAGTTCAGCACGGTCACCAGGCCGCCCTCGGCGGGCTTGGACTTCAGCGTGCCGGTATAGGCCTTCGGTACGATGCCGTTGGGCAGGGCCTCCGACATCACGCGGCCGACAAGGCCGCCGTTCTGCGGGCCGCGCAGGCCCATGAGCTGTGCGGCCGTCATGCCGACGTCGGCATTGCTGACAGGGATCTGGCTGACATAGCCGGCTTTGAAGTCCGGACCGATCGCGGCCATGAAGTTCATGGTGTCGCCGCGGCTGAAGCTGCCATGCATGCCCTGGCCCTGGCGCAGCACGGTGTCGGCGACCTGCACCGAGCAGTTGGTCGGCGCTTCACCGCAATCGCTGGCATAGGAGCGGAAATTGACGACGATCGCCGGCGTTGGCGTCGCCGACTTGCCGCGCAGATTGATGCTCGACAGCGGCAGGGTACCGGGGATGCGGCCGAGCGAGTCGTCCACGAACAGGCCGGAGACGTAATCCTGCTCGAGCAGCGCCTTGACGGTCTTGACCGCCAGCTTCTTGTCCTTGTTCGGCAGGTAGATCAGGTCCGAGCCGCCATTGGTGGCGATGACGAGGTCGGGCTTGGTCGGATCCTTGCCGAGCACGCCGTTGCCGGCCTTCGGATGGGCGTTGCCGGTGACGGCGGCGTTCTTGTCGTTGGGGTCGAACAGCGGCAGGTCGAGCGCCTTGGCGAGGTCGATTGCCAGGAAGCCCATCGGCAAAAAGTCCTTCGGCGTGTCGTCATAGCTGAGCTTGGCCGAGGGGCTGGTCTTGCTCTCCTTGGAGATGGTCGAGAAGCCGTGGTCGGCCTGGACCATGATGTTGGTCGTCGCGGCAAGGCCGAGCTCATCCAGCGCCTTGCGGAGCTGGGCGAGATTGTCGTCGGCGTTCTTGATGCCGGCCATCGAGGTCGGCCCGTTGATGCCGGGCTTGATCTGGTTGAGGCTGTCGCCGGTGTTGTGCTGGCTGCCATCGGGATCGCGCGACCAGAACACCAGCACGAACGGCTTGTTGCGCGCCTTGAACATCGGCAGCACGACCTTGGCGGCGACGTCGGCGAAATAAGCCTGCTGCGCGACGTTGGCGACAACGGTGCCGGGCGTCTTGGCATCACCCGCCTTGGAATTGTCGCCGCGCGGCGGCGTGGCGAGGGGCAGACCGGCCTTGGTCAGCGCGTCCTTCACCTCGTCCGACAGCGCCACGCCGTTCTTGCCGCCGGTGGAGTCGTCGAACACGACCGAATGCAGGCCGGTCTTTTCAGGCTTGTCGGTGTGGTCGAACTGGTAGGTCGGACCGACCTTGCCGATCGCCGCGGTGCTGAAGCCCTTGTCACGGGCCATCTTCAGAATCGTCTCTTCGTTGAGATAGTCGCCCTTGAAATGCTCGTCGATGTCGCCGAGCACGGCGTCGTTCTCGATGAAGGGGACCACGGTGTCGCCGGCAGGGACGGACGTATAGTTGGTCCAGATCGTGTTGGAGAACACGCCGGTGTCGCCGAGATAATGGCCGGTCGACATCGCCGAGCCGTTGGCCATGGTGAAGGTCGGGAAGAGCGAATGCGGGTTCTTGAAATTGACGCCCTTGTCGCGGACCTCGGCCATCGCCGGCGCGGTCTCCGGCGTAACCTTCAGCGCGCGCAGACCATCGGGGATGAAGAGGATCAGGTTGCGGGGCGTGTTGTTCTGGGCGGAGGCAAGTCCTGTGGACAAGACTGTCAGCCCGGCGGACAGCAACACCAGTGAACGGCGCATCGAAATCTCCTGCGGTGAGGCGGCAACGGCCGCGACCGCGGCCCCCGGCATTCGTTTAGTTTTGCTGTATGACAGTTTTGTTACAAGAGGGTCGGGGCATGCAAGAGGGCTGGGGAGGGGGCTCGTTCTCACGGACAAGTCATTGCGTTGCACCTGCATCCGTCCCTCTCGTGTCCCGGACGCGGTGCGGCACGAAGTGACGCTCCGCAGAGCCGGGACCAGGGACGCCGCGGCACTCGCTGATGCATGGGCCCCGGCTCTGCAGCGCACCGCTGAAGAAGCGCTGCGCTGCGTCCGGGGCACGAGACCGTTGTTGAATGGCTGACATAGGCTTGCATCCTCGCGGCTTGTTTCGCCCGAGCTTTGCTCTCGTCGCCTCACCCCCGATGAAAGAGGGCGCAGGGAAGACCGGGAGCCGGGTAGCTCCCATTGACCGCTATGCCATGAGTAGTCTGCGCTACAATGCACAGCGGGTAACAGGGCAACCGGAGCATCCCGGCCTTCCCTGCGCAATGGTTGGAACGGCTTATGTCGTGCTCTCCCCGGGGA
>NZ_JASAUS010000270.1:0-6125 GCF_029953005.1 Bradyrhizobium sp. Mp27
TCCGGCGGCTCTTCTTCGTCATCTTCGCTCCTGATTCGCAGCAAGAATCCTCGCCGCTGTCAGGCAGAAAATCCACTCAAGCTACTGTCCGAATTTGCGGGGCCAGCTCTCGGGTCTATTGGTTCTTCAGAACGATCCTTAAGTGTGAAGCGGACGTCGCTGATACGCTGACGCGGCTGTCCACGTATCGAAAGCGCCTCCCGACAGGGAGTCCGCTCAGCCCATTCCTCGCTTACTTTGCATACAGCGATACTTGGGAAAAAGTTGCCTCGGTTGCGAGAACTCATGGACTGACCTTAACTGTCTATGTTGACGATGTAACGCTCTCGGGCAGACGCGTTCCTAGAAAGATTGTCTGGGAGATTCAAAAGGTGATCCACGCGTCGGGCCTTCGATATCATAAGGAGAAGACCTACTTCGATAGGGCAGCGGAAATAACTGGTGTGATCGTTGATCGGGATCGTTTGCTCGCTCCGCAGCGGCAGCACAGGAAGCTTCATCTGGCGAAGGCTAATTTGGCCCGCGCCCATGGAAAGGAACGGACCGCGGCCGTCGCCAAGATCAGCGGTCTCCAAGGCCAAATGAAGCAGATAAGTGATGGGCTCCCCGATTCGTCGTTGAACCATTAGAGGTTCGACATCGACGCCTGCCGCGATATCGGCGAGCCCGCAGCCCCCATGGAACGTAGCGGAATGTGGGAGCACTGCCCTGGATTGCACTGCGCTTCATCTGGGCTACGACGCCGTCGTGCGTTGATATGCCGGTTCGAAGAGCGACGGCAGCGCCACACTCCGTCATTGCGAGCGCAGCGAAGCAATCCAGGATCTGTCCGCGGATGCAGTCTGGATTGCTTCGTTGCAAGAGCTCCTCGCAATGACGGTGGGGAGGCAGCCACGCACTATTCGATGATCGGCACATGCTTCGCCGCCGTCCGCGGTGCCGTCCCGTCGAGGCGCGGATCGTCCGCAATTTCGATCTGGCGGCGGAACGGGTGGAAGCCGAAGCGCTGGTAGAACGCGACGGCCGACGGATGGTCGAAGGTGCAAGTGTGCACCCAGACGCGAGCGAGCTCGCGCGACCAGGCAGTCTCCAGCGCGCGGTTCATCAGGAAGCGAGCGGCTCCCGTCCCGATCAATCCGGCGGTGACACCGAAATAGACCAGCTCGCACTGGCCGGCCTCGCGGAAATCCAGCTCCAGCAGGCCTTCGTCGCGGCCGTCCACGACCAGGGCGTGGACCTCGATTCCCGGCGCGTGGATGATTGCGGCAAGCTCCCTGTCATTCAGACGCGCACGCGAAAACCATAGCCACTCCTCGCCGACACGGCGATGGAGATCGCGATACCAATGAAGCGCGGGCGCGTCGACCTTGCGCAAGGACCACGCGCCTGGAGGATCGTCGCGGCGCGCGGGAGGTGCGGTCATCTCCAGATGGGTGACGACCGCGGCGATCTTGCCAGCGGGGATGTCGGAATAGCCGTCGGGGATGATCATGGGTGGCCTCTCAGAAAGACATGGCGAACAGCTCGCTTGCGGCCCATCCTTCGAGACGCCCGCCTACGGCGGGCCCTCAGGATGAGGGCGCATTTCGCGGCGAGATATCAGACCCTCATGGTGAGGAGCCCGCCCAAGCGGGCGTCTCGAACCATGCAGGCCGCGCTCTTCCGGCACTCTCCAGCCAACAAGTCGATCATCGCGGCGTCAAAATGATCGCTTCCGCGGTCGCGGCTTCGACGGCCGGGCGGCTGTAGAGCAGCGGGACATATTGGCCCGTTGCCCAGAGCGGAGCGAGGTCGCGGTAATGGGCGCTGAAGGGATCGCCGGATTGGCCGGGCGTGTTGATGGTGCGGCTCGCATCCCAATTGCCGACGTCCAGCACCATGCGGAACGAAGCGCCGGCGAACAGCTGGTAATCGGCGCGGCGGTAGGTGGCCGCGCGCGGCACATTGGCGGCACCGCCATAGGCGAGCGGGCCGACCGAAAGCTGCGCGGCGGTGGCCTTGTCGGCGAGCGGCATCAAGGCATGGTCGAATTTCGCGACGTGCAGCCGGCCCCAGCGCCAGGTCGAGGCGTCCGGCCCGAGCTTGCCCGTGACGTCGGCCACCGCGGCGCCGAGGCTGTCGCGCAGGATCTGGTCGCGCGCGCCAGCGGGATCGGAGCCGAACGACGCATCGGGAGATTCCAGATAGGCGACCAGCGCCGAAATGCTCGACGCCTCCGGCGCGATCAGATCGGCGGCCTTGGGAGCCGTGGTCTTCAGCAGCACCGGCCCAAGATGATTGGCGATCCAGACCTCGAACACGGCCGCCGCCGCGCTGTCGGCGGCATCGCGCGCGTCCCATGGCTTGAGCAGCTCGAGACCCTTCTTCACATTGGGATCGTCGGAGGTGAGCGGCTGCAACAGCTTGACGAGGCGCCGCCCCAGCATCGCGGTGTCGTCGTTCTGCAAATCCATGGCGTCGGCGAGCGTGACCTTGCTGTTGGCCGCGAGCACCTCGGTGATGCGTTGCCAGCGCGCGCTGTCGGACCATTCGAAGCCGACCTTGCGTTCGGCGATCGGGTAATCGGCCGGCAGGTTCATCTGGTTGGCGGTGGCGAGAAAGCCCTGCTTGGGCTGATAGGCTTTCGGCAATTCGTCGAGCGAGAGAAAGCCCTGCCACTCATAGCGGCCGTCGCCGGGCACCGGCATCAGGCCGTCGAAGTTGGCGCGCCGCGGCGTCTTGCCGGCGGCAACCCAGCCGATATTGCCGCGTGTGTCGGCATAGACCTGGTTCTCCGACGGCGCGCCCCAGCGCCGCATGGCGGCGAGGAAGCCGTTCCAGTCCTTCGCGGTCATGTAGTCGGAGGAGCCGAAATAGGCCGACGTGCCGGGCTCGAACCAGATCGAGCGGACCGCGAAGGCGCGCTTGTTCGCATCGTCGACGAAGATGACGGGACCGTGCCGGGTGAACCTCAGCTCGAGGTCGCGATCGGCCTCGCCTTTCACCTGCTCTTTCTCGTGCAGGATGCGCATGTCTTCCCAGCCATTGCCGTAGCGGTACTGGTTGGGGTTTTGCGGATTGAGCTCGTAGACGTAGAGGTCTTCCTGGTCGACGTTGAAGATGGTGAGGCCGAACGCGATGGTGCCGTTGTGGCCGATCGAGATGCCGGGCAGCGCCGGCTCGCCCGCACCGATCACCGAGAGGCCCGGCGCATTGAGGCCGACGATGTAGCGCAGCGAGGGCACGCTGTGCTCGCGATGCGGATCGTTGGCGAGGATCGGGCGGCCCGTCGCCGTGCGCGAGGCCGCGATCACCCAATTGTTGGAGCCGATGGTGTCGCGCTGCTGGTCGGCCTCGGTGAGGTATTTGTCGGGATCGTGCGCGAGTGCGGCCTGCTTGTCCTTCGGTGCCGCGAAGGCCACCGGGCGCGTCGCGAGATCGTAGGCCGCGAGCACGGCCTTCGGCACGCTGCAGGGGTCGAGACCATCGGGGACTTTCGTGGTCCATGCCGGCTCGAGCTTGACGCGGAAACGATCGGCATCGAGGCCGGCCGCGCAGGCGACCAGCGAGCGTTTGACCTCGGAGGCGACATTGCGCGTCAGACCGTGGCTGCGAATGCGGACGACGTCATCCGCCGTCCACGGATCAGGCATGGTGCCGGCGATCCTGAACTCGATCGGCAGCGGACGTTTTCCCGCGCGCACATCGGCGACATAGGCATTCACGCCGGCGACAAACGCGTCGGCATAGGTCTTCGCCTTGGGACCGTACGCCGCCCACTCCGCGTTCATGTCGCCGCGATAGAGGAACTGCCGTAGCGCCTTGTCCTGCTCGGCATAGGCCGGGCCGAAATCCTTTGCGAGCAGGCCGAGGCCGCGCTTGCGCCAGAGATCGATCTGCCAGAGCCGGTCGCGCGCGGCGTTGAAACCCTGCAGGAAGAACAGGTCGTGCTCGTTGCCGGCATAGATGTGCGGGATGCCCCAGACGTCGACCAGGATCTGGGCGGGGGCGTCGAGGCCGGCGACATCGGTCTTGAGCTGCCGCGCGCTGCCGAGCGGATTCGGCTTGTCGCGCGCCATGGCTGTCGAGGTCAGCAGCGCGGCGCAGATCGCTGCGCCGCAGAGTTTTTGGATGACCCGGTTGAGATCCGTGTTCATTGTCTTCTCCCGTTGTTGTTATTTTAGTCCGTAGCCCGGATGGAGCGAAGCGTAATCCGGGAATCTTACTCGTGGAAAAAACCCCGGATTGCGCTCCACTCCATCCGGGCTACGACATCCGCCTATCCTTCTCCCTCGTCGCTTGCGAGCACGCCCTTCACCGCGCGCGCCCAGCCGGCGAGCTTCCGCTCCCGCGTCGCCTGGCTCATGTTCGGCTTGAAGCGGTGCTCGAGCCGCCAATTGTCGGCGAACTTCGTCGGCTCGGGATAGACGCCGGCCTGGAGGCCGGCGAGATAGGCGGCGCCCAACGCCGTGGTCTCCTGGATCACGGGGCGATCGACCGGCGCGTCCAGGAGATCGGCGAGGCGCTGCATGGTCCAGTCGGAGGCGGTCATTCCGCCGTCGACGCGCAGCACGACGCTCGCGACTTCCGAGCTCGGCCAGTCCGCGCGCATCGCGGCCCAGAGGTCGAAGGTCTGGTAACACACGCTCTCCAGCGCGGCGTGCGCGAGCTCGGCCGGGCCGGTGTTGCGGGTGAGGCCGAACAGCGCGCCGCGCACGCGCGGATTCCAGTAGGGCGCGCCCATGCCGACGAAGGCCGGGACCAGATAGACGCTCTGCATGGAATCGGACTGATCGGCGAGCGGTCCGGTCTCGGCGGCGTGCTTGATGATGCCGAGGCCGTCGCGCAGCCACTGCACCGCCGAGCCCGCGACGAAGATCGAGCCTTCGAGCGCGTAGGTGCGCTTTCCCTCGAGCTGATAGGCGACGGTGGTGAGCAGTTTGTTCTTGGAGACGACCGGCGTGGTGCCGGTGTTGAGCAGGGCAAAGCAGCCGGTGCCGTAGGTCGACTTCATCATGCCCGGGCGGAAGCAGGCCTGGCCGATGGTCGCGGCCTGCTGGTCACCGGCAATGCCTGAGATCGCGATCGCGCCGCCGAACAGGTCCGGCGTGCTCTCGCCGAAGCGGGCGGAGGAATCCTTCACCTCGGGCAGCATCGAGCGCGGCACGCCGATGATCTCCAAGAGCTCGTCGTCCCATTGGCCGGTGTGGATGTTGAACAGCAGCGTGCGCGAGGCGTTGGTGGCATCGGTGGCGTGCACCTTGCCGCCGGTGAGACGCCAGAGCAGATAGCAATCGACGGTGCCGAACATCAGCTCGCCGCGCGCGGCACGCGCCCGCGCACCGGGAACGTGGTCGAGGATCCAGGCGACCTTGGTGCCGGAGAAATAGGGATCGATGATCAGGCCGGTCTTCTGCGAGATCACGGGCTCACGGCCGTCGTGCTTCAGTTTCGCGCAGATGTCGGCGGTGCGGCGGTCCTGCCAGACGATGGCGCGGTGCACGGCCTGGCCGGTGGCGCGATCCCACACCACGGTGGTCTCGCGCTGGTTGGTGATGCCGATCGCGGCGATGTCCTTGGCGGTAATGCCGGCCTGCTCGATCGCGTCGCGGCAGACCATCACGGTCGAGGTCCAGATGTCCTCCGGCTCGTGCTCGACCCAGCCCGAGGCCGGAAAATGCTGCGGAAACTCCTGCTGCGCGCGGGCGGCAATCGAGATGTCACTGCGAAAAACGATGGCGCGCGACGAGGTGGTGCCCTGGTCGATGGCGAGGACGAAAGACATGGAAGCTTACCTTGGCGTTTCCCTGAGAGGGGTCATTGTGTCGCGCCAAAGGGAGCGGATTAGGGCGGGAAGGTCAAGATTGGATGCGGGGCACGATCCCCTTACCTTCTCCCCTTGTGGGAGAAGGTGGCGCGCGAAGCGCGCCGGATGAGGGGTATGTTTCGGCGAATTCAGCAGGAAGAGATTCACTCGCGGAGAGATACCCCTCACCCGTCTCGCCGCTTCGCGGCGATCCACCCTCTCCCACAGGGGGCCTGTTGCGTAATTCGTCAATTGTGATTCCCTAAGGCAAAGCCTCGGAGGGTAGCGATGGCGGTCAAGCGGACGGGACAGCCGAGCTTTGTGGAAGCGCTGATGCCGA
>NZ_JASAUS010000271.1:0-6089 GCF_029953005.1 Bradyrhizobium sp. Mp27
CCGGCGGCTCTTCTTCGTCATCTTCGCTCCTGATTCGCAGCAAGAATCCTCGCCGCTGTCAGGCAGAAAATCCACTCAAGCTACTGTCCGAATTTGCGGGGCCAGCTCTAGTTGTCGCGTGGCTGCTTGTTGATGCAGGTGACCTGTACGTCTGGCATTTCCCCTCCCGATGTTCTGCATTTCATAGAAAACAACTACAGCGGGAACGTAATAATCAGTTAGTCGCGGAACGCGAGGCCTGGTCCCTCAGCGTGTAGCGCCTCGCAACGAGGTGCGGAGCCACCACGACATTCCCCAGAAGAGATCATCGCGTCGGGACGCGGAGTCGTTATCACCGGAACAATTGAAACGACCTAATCATTCGGGAGTGTGACTCCTAAGCGAGGGGTTACCGCCAGCCTTTCTTTTGTCGAAAGTCGGGAATAGCTTTGGTTTTTTAAAAATGGAGAAGTTAAGTGGCAATGGGGACGGTGAAGTGGTTCAACCCGACGAAGGGGTACGGGTTTATTCAACCGGATTCTGGTGGGAAGGACGTCTTTGTTCACATCTCGGCAGTTGAGAAGGCTGGTTTCACCTCACTTGCAGAGGGAGCTAAGGTTAGCTTCGACGTCGTGAACAATCGCGGAAAAGACTCGGCGGAAAATCTACGAATCGGGTGAAGGACCGCAACGTGCGTTCAACGAAAAAAGGCCGCAGTGGTACGCCGCTGCGGGCGGCCGAGGAGATCGATCGGAATCGGCCGATGGATAAGGCGCTATTGTTCGCGTGGGCGTGCGCTCTAATCCTCTTGGTACTGTTCGTCGCGCTGTACCTTCCTTGGTAGTAAGTTGCCGATGGCGACTCCCGACGGCGCTGCCTGCGATCCGAGACTGATTGCCAAGTACCGCCCTATCCTGGTAGTTGCTCTAGGGCATTCGTCCGGAGGATACGTTGCCCGGTCAGCTTCTCCCTCCCTTGAGGCTGACCGGGCGAAGTTGGCGGCGCGTGATAGGGACAGCGCTTTATCGGTCCCCCCCAAAGCGCCGAGTCACGTGACCGCTAACGTTCCCGCTGTTTAGGTCGCGCGGCTGCCACCGTGAGCCCGGTGTGATCCTTGAGGCTATCGATTACCTTGAGCGCGGCTTCGAGTTCATCTCGAAGACGCTTCGTAATCCGCAGAATGCCGCTCGCGAGCTCCTCGCGGCTGATTTCTGCACCGTGAGCAACTTTTTCTTCGAGGTCGCGTATAGCTTCGTCGATCTTGTGCAGCGAGAATGTGCTAGGCATCATCCGGCTCCGTCCTGATTAAGGGGCCGGCATCCGTCGACCCGCAGCGTAAAAATGCGTCCGCTACACGGTTTAGTAAAGCGGGTGCGTTGCGGGAAAATCTGTCCCCATCTCGCGTCTGAGCGCCTCGAATTCGGATAAGGTCGAAAGAGGGCAATCCGCCAGCGCGTCCATTTTTGAGCAGATAACTTCAACCCGGGATCGCCAATCGGCCAGCTGTTCTTCAGTTCGCTGTGGCGCGTACGTGTCTTCTGCCGGTGTATGGCTTGGCCTACGGACGTAGTCCGTGAATGCTTGGATTGCCGCTACCACTTCGGTCCTAGGCACGGCGGTTACTCCTATGAGCGGAGCCAGCTCGAACATTTGCAGGCCGAGCACTTTGATATGGCATGCACGCGGGGGCGCGACAACCCACTGGTACTGGTAGGTGCTTCCAGTCCTTCTCAGCGATACTCCTTGGTGGCACCAGGGGGGAATTTTGGGCCCCTCGGGAGCAAAGGTGGCCAGCCCTGCCAATCCAAGGGGCGAAGGCTGGCCACCATCGCTTGCGACGTCACCACACAGGGTAGCTACAGGCCAATGGATGCACATATTCGAGCAGCAAATCACGTCCCTGCGGTCCCAAGCGCTTGCGGTGTTTGCAGCCAATCAGGCCAGCGCGGCCGATCAGTCTTTGAGCCAAGCAGATCGCCAAGTCGCGACGTCTAATGCCGAGGAGGCTCGACAGCTTGAAACCCAACCTCGGGCCGAAGGAGGCGCGGAAGATCGCTGCACGCATACGCGCTCTTCTAGGAGAGCCGCGTGTGTGCCAACCGGTTCGGGTGGCATGCCTGTGAGACTTTCGCCAGCGCGCCCGCGCTGCTTGCGGTGTGCGGGTTAGTCATAAAAGGCACTGGGTGCGCTCGCGATAGCTGACGAAAGGGTGACGGACTGTCTTGCTTCAATCACGACCGACAGGCTGCCAGGACTCCAAGTCAGTCTCCGAAAGAGAGACCCCAGCACGGGCAGCATGCTGGGGCGAGACGTTGGGCTGACGCGAGCCAGAAATCGAGCCACGACTCGATCATTATGACCGTGTAAATGTAGAGCAGCATCACGCACCGGTCAAAATCGCACTGCATGACAGTAATCGGCGGTAGGATCTTCGTTCGCGCTTTGAGGTGCAATCCGAGCACACGCGAGAAAACGGCAGTTGCTAATCGCGCATAAGCAAATCTCACGTCCTGAAAAACGACCAAGTTGCTATCGCAACCAAAGGCTGTCCACCGGAAAGAGACGGCTTCGCTCTCCGCAAATGTCCGGTGGTTGGCTAGGTGCGAGAGGTTTTACATCAAGCGACGTAAGGAGATTTGGGAGCAGGTGCAGGCAGAAATGGCCGTTGGAGAAAGTGCGAGAATTTCTCGCACTTTATCGAAGCCGAAACGGGCCGAGGGAATAAACAATTCGCATCTGCAGCAGGCCATCTCCACTGGCGCCGGTGCGGCGAGTCTCCGCGCCGTAGCCGATTGGAACGAGCGCAAATCGTTTGACGAGCGCCGCCGCGCTGGCGGCCCTGAAGCTCCGTGTCGGGATGCGCAGGGCGGCCGGAAGGAAAAAGCGTTAGCTCGCGGAAGGGGGGTCTTAGCCGTGGAGGCCGTCGCTAGTGGGGATCACGGGCACTCAGCCAGTGAAAGAAGATTGTCTGGCTGAACGCCGTCCGCCGTTGTCTTGATGTATTTGTGCCCGTTGTGTTCGGCCACGACCACGCCAGCCATGAGTCCGTCTTCTTCGACATAGAACTCCCATTCGCCGCTTTCAATGTCTCTGATCGTCTGAACGACAGACTGCTTCCATTGACTTCCGTTTGAATATTCACCTCCGACACTTTCAATCCTCTCGTGGGGATTCATCCTGTCGGTCTTATTGATGCAGCGAACGCGTGCGAGTTTAACCACAGGGCTCTCTCCTTCGTGCTGCAAAGGCTGGGTGACCAGTTTAGCGTTCAGTGGCGGCCCAGGCAGCCCAACCAATCCTGGTAGGGGCCCGGGAGGCTTTTCGCCGATACAACGCGAGGGCACCCTGTGGGCCAGCCTGGCACCCGCGGGAAGGGTGGTCAGCGTGTTATGGCAAGGCTGGCCGCCGAAGTTGGTGGCGCATGGTAGGGACAGCGCTTCATTGGTCCGTCGCGAAGCGCGGAGTTATGTCGCCGCTAGCTTCACTGGGCAGCGCGGGCGCGGTAGGGACAGCGTCGGTTACGCATTTCGACGCCGAGTCGCGCCCGCGCTGCTTCTTCCCTTGAGGCTCAGAAGACGGAGCAGCAACGCGCGGCATTCGGCGGCGTTAATGCTTCGGTTGCGACGCCGGATGTATTTCAATTCTCTCGGCCGTCATAACGACGCGCTTCGCAGCGTAGTTGGGGAGGGAGCTTTCGGTCAAGTCAGCTGGGATAATTCGAACATTCTTTCGGCAAGCGGGCAGGTGAGCCATCGCCTGGATCTCCGCGCAGTCGTTCCTCAAGGCTTCCCGTTCTGCCGCAGGTGCGACAGACTTTGCAGAAACAATCGTAACCATTCCGGGCTGAGGTGCAATGCAGTGGTAGCCGTCCATAGCGTAGAGGCACCTCACGTTTCTAAGCTCGATAGGCTGCCCGATGAACCTTGCAGGGGCGGCATAAAGGTCATCTGAATCAACGATCTTGAAATCGTTCGGGCTGAAGTACGAGACGAATTCTCTAATGTTCGCTGTTTCCAGCCCGGGGGCGTCCGCAGCGAGCGCGAGCCGCGTCGAACAGAGTACGATTGTAGCTCCAAGAAGGTGTGTAAGCCTCTTCCGCTTAAGAAAGGTTCGCCCCCGCGCCTTCGGAGTCGGCCTTCCATTTTGAATGATGAATCGACGCAATTTGCTGCAACCTCTCAGCCGTGATGTCTATGGGCGTACCGTCGGAACGTGTTCGGTTAAGGGCATTCCGAGTGAATGATGCGGGTCCACCAATTCGGGTAGGTGCCGAGCGGCCCCTTTCGCGGCGATATCGCTTGGCGGCCGTGAATCAATCGGAGCAACGCGCCGCACCGAGGTCAACTGGTATGACCGAGCGGGCTGACGAGAATCTGTCGAGACAATCCCGAAGAAATAATGATGCGGGCTCATGGCGTTCCGCAGAGGGGGCGGGCGATGGCGCGGGTGCACAGCGGTCCCTCTCAATTTAGACAGGGACGCCCAGGCCTGATGTTGGCACATGATCACCACTGACGGAGGGCCAAAGCTATGCAGCGCTATTATTTCCCGATCATCCACAACGGTCGTTTTCAGCCAGACAGCGATGGCGAGATGTTTGGCCCGGCCGATCTCGCGGGCCAGTACGGCGCCAGTGTTGCGCGGGATATCGGTGGCGATACCTCTCGCAACTCTAAGAGAGTGGGAGCAAAAGCGGCGTAAGCCCGAGGTGGCGGCGCGCATCCTACTAAAGGTTATCGAGAAGAATCCTGACGCTGTTACTGAGGCCCTAGCCTCAGCAGCCTAGGCAAGCCCCTACGGTGGCAGGTTGGTAGCGCTCCTGAGGCGTCTTCCACGATCGCAGGAAATCCAGCGGATCTTGGCTGCCCATGAATTCGCGCGCGAGATTCAAGCGTTCCAGAACCGCGTTTTTCTCGGTCTCAGGCAGGTCGGCTACGCGCTGCTCCACCCCGGAGAGGAATCGCTCAACGTTCATCACGTTTGACCATTGCTGAATGATTTGTCCGAGGTGCTCCTGGCTGTCTTTGATTGACTGCTGTGCGCGGCGCTTATCTTCCGCTCGGTTGTGCCTCTTTTCTGTAGCAAGCTGCTCTATGCGAGTGATCTCTGCCTTTCTGTTGGCTTCTTCTAATCTGGTGGCGATCTCGTTGGCAGCCACTTCCAGCGACTTTACGATTTGCTTCAGGTCCGATCGAAGTGTGGCGTCTTTCGTGTCTTGCCAGGTTGTTGACCAGTTGACGGGGTAGTATGGGGAGTAGGCAACCAATCGGAGGCGGCCAGATGGAAGATCGTGTGGCGTCGACCAGGTGGTGCGGTCTTCTCGATATGAGGTAGGCGGGACGTGGTCCGATTCACGGACGTACCTTCCTCCAACATATCGTAGCAGCACTTCTTCTGACATTTCGACGACAGCCAGTCCGACTGCTGTGCTGCCGATAAAGACAACTGTCGGCGTCTTAGGCGACCATGCACATCCCGGCCCCGCGCTCTGGGGCAGCGCGGCGGCAGACGAGCGATAGCGCCTCCCGGTTAAATTCTTGAAAATGGGGTTATTGCAGACTTCGGACTTGAGGGCGGCCTTCGCTTCGACGGGCTCATGGGCTCCGAACTAGGCCTTGGGGTCTCTCGCTACGGACGGCCGATCGCGGCCGACCCTGCTGAACAAAGGAATCTTTCTCATCAACCGCGAGTTGGGGATAAGCCGCCTTCAGCTCCATTTCAAAGTGCTCTGCTTGTCTGGGGCGGCGCTGTGGGACGCACGCTGAAAATCAGCTAAACGCCTGATTTTGCTGCGCACCCGACACGATTCGAGCGTGTGACCTTTGCCTTCGGAGAGCAATGCTGATCTCCAAGGATACCGCCTGTAACAGCAATTTGAGATGGTGCATGTCCCCGATTTGACCCAACTCCGCCTGCTCGAAGGGAGTGTCCTTGAATTAGGGGTAGACGCCGACAGCCCCGTAAGAGACACCAGTATGAGAAAGGTCGGAGCCCGCTATCTCCCCGCGGGTCACTTCAAATTCCTCCGGGTGTGGTCAGTCAAATTCCTCCACCCGCGAGGCAGGACAAGGGACTGTTAGTTTGAGTTTGTTTCCCGGGCAAGAGCTTCA